>JACQXD010000101.1 GCA_016208875.1 Nitrospirota bacterium | reverse complement strand
AGGGGTTATGGAATATACTTAACGAGGTGAATATATCCGACACAAAGACCTCTCTTCGCGACAGGATAGTATTCACTATCGCTGCAAAGGAGAAAAAGGTTTGAGGGAATATCTTAAGGAGAAAAAGGATAGATATCTTCTTTCGGTCTTGATCATCCTGTTCGTAATATCTGTCGGCCTTATCATTTTACTTTCGACAACCAAGAGAGAGTTTGGAGGACTTAAATCCCAATACAGCGAGATATCTTTGCTTAAGGATGATTTCATAACTCTGAAGGCAAAGACAGATGCTGTGGAAAGGAGAAAAAAACTCACAAAGATAAGCGGTATTATACCGGCCCTCGATGATATATTTTCCTCATTGGGTCTCAAGGGCAAGATTAAATCCATAAGGCCGGTTGGAAACAGAGTGACGGCTAATAACGTAGAGGACGACGCAGAGGTTTCTATAGAAAAGATCGGTTTGAATGAGATGGTAAACCTTTTTTATAAGATAGAGAATGCCCCGATGCTCATGGTATTAAAAAAAGCGGACATGAAGACATCCTTTGAAAAATCAGACCTTATGAATCTCACACTCACGATCTCGAATATTTATAAAATCCCTCCTAACCTCCCTTTGCCAAAGGGAGGAATAATACCCCTCTTTGGCAAAGAGGGGCGAGGGGAGATTTTCTGAATAATGTCTATTCAATTATGAGAACCTTAATATTTTTTTTTATTGCCGCAGCCCTTCTTATTGTCGGAATATGGATGATCGCAGTACCCGAAGAGAAGATAAAAGAATTTATTGAAGGCGGAATAAGTAAGAGTGATCTCCACACAGAAGTAAACGGTCTTAAGAAGGGTTTGTTCTATAACCTGAACATCGGCAGTCTTACATTAAAGGGTAAAGGCGGGGATTTACTCCTCATCAAGGATATTAAGGGTAAGATAAATCCGTTATATTTTTTTTTACTTAGGCTTGAATCGTCTTTCAACGGCAAAATCCAGAACGGCATAATCTCCGGCAGGTTCGGTGGAGGTAAAAATAAACGGCTTGTACATATCGGGATCAACAACGTAGATATAAAAGATATACCGTTATTTGAAAGGATCGGTTTTAAGGGCACGGGAACGCTTCAGGCTAAATTCAAGATGGAAGATAACAGAGGGAATGTTAAATTCGATATCGGTTCTGCAAACTTGGAGACGTTTACCCTGTCCGGTATAAGCCTGCCTATGAATATGTTCGATAGGGCAAAGGGTATGATAAGTATAAACAATAATACGGTAAACATTGATTCCTTCAGCCTTGAGGGAACAGGTATCTACGGCCGGATAAAAGGCAAGATAAAAGACGGCATTGCCGATCTAAGTCTTGAGATAATGCCGGATGCCTCTGCCGGTGAGAAAATTCCTGTTTTAGCCTTTCTGGAAAGATATAAAGTCTATCCCGGATATTATTTCATTCCGATAAAGACGAATCTCTCTTTTTAAATCCCGATATGTAACATGGGCAATCCGAGTTTTTACAAGCAGGTAACCTAAACTATTACTGAGATAGACAGGATATAGTACCTTCGCTCATTCCCTGCCTTGCCGGCAGGCAGGTCGTCTTCGACCTCCGAGGTTTTTGCCTTTTGATATTGGAATATTTTTGATTGACCATCGGGAAAAAAATCCGCTCTGATACTGATAGATAACTAAGGAACAAAACTTGAATCTTTATGCAGATGCTCTACAATTGGAATTAATGGGATGAAAAAACTTATAAGCGATCTACAGGACTTTTACCTCCTCTCGTTTCACGGGATCATAGGTGTGCTGAGGAAACCGTTTTATTTTAGAGATATGATAGAGCAGATGGACTATGCCGGTGCCGGGTCTGCTTTTATACGCCTGTATGCGCAGAGACAACAGATGAAGATTTGACATTATCCGATCCACAAATACCCGGCACTGTCGAAGGTACAGGGACACATTTTGAAGTAACAGACAGCGAGTACCTCAATGTCACTCTCGATAGTTCCGAAACAATAGCTCTGAGACTGGAATCTATACCTGACATGATCATAATGAATATTGAATCTGCTTCAGATGCTGCATCAACGCAGATAAACATAAGCGGATTTCAGCCTTCAACAAAATATTACAAGTACGAGGATGGGTATCACAATCTTATTGAATTCACAAGCGACGAATAAATAAATTTTCAATAAATCTCCCCTAACCCCTCTTTGCCAAAGAGGGGATCAGAAGGATTCCCGACAAGCGGGAATGACAAAGTACGATTTATTTTTTTGATACCCCGCCGTCTCTGCGGCGGGGAGGTTCATTTCCCTGCTTCCATTAATAATCTTTCTTGTTTCCTTATCCATTGTTGCCCTCGTAAAATCCGAGTTGGTGTTCGTGTCGCCTAAAATATTTGCATCCGTTAAATTTTCCCCTGTATATAGTGGTTAATCTTATCAGAAGACACAAAATATAGCGACCTGTTATTTTTATTAATTTTTTCCTTGACAAGATAGTCCTACATTTATATAGTAGTGGTAAAAAGTGGTAGAAAGTGGAGGGAAATGTGCCTTCTTTCTCCGGTAAATATTATTATACATTAGACCCCAAAGGTCGAATAATTATCCCTGCATCCTTTAGAGAGATCATTTCAGCTAATTATAGCCCGAAACTTTATATTGCCGATGCTGCCTTTGACAGGTGTCTTCATCTCTATCCATTGGAGGAGTGGAACAAACTTGAAGAAAAGGTAAGGGCAATGCCTAAGATGGACGAGGCTGTGAAATTTTTTATGCGAAGGGTTATTGCCTCGGCCGTTGAGACGGATATAGATAAACAGGGGAGGGTACTCGTACCCGTTGCACACAGAGAAGATGCCGGGTTAAACGGCGAGATAGTTATCGTCGGTCAGCTTGACAGGATAGATATCTGGGACAGAAAAGAATGGGATGCGACGGTTGATCTTGCCGGGATTGATAAAAAGGCTTTTGAAGAAAGACTTGTAAGTTACGGACTATAGGAGCTGCAATATTGCAAAATTTAAAGTGCAAATATCAAAAGTCAAAATTAAGGAATAAAATTTTACATTTTAAAATTTGCATTTTTCAATTTGCATTTGAATGGAATTAGCAATGGCGATCATTCATCTCCCGGTTATGCTGAGGGAGGCGGTAATATTACTTGAACCGAGACCCGGAGGAATATATGTTGATGCAACGATCGGACTTGGCGGACATGCAGAAGAGATGCTTAAGCATATAGGCAACGGGAAACTTATCGGTATTGACAGAGATGAGGAGTCTTTAAGAATGGCAGGGAAGAGGCTTTTGGATGATAGGGTCGTATTGAAGAAGGGGAATTTTTCCGAGATCGGAAGGATGGTAGATGAGGCTGGTGTCTCCATGGTAGACGGGGTTTTATTCGACATCGGTACTTCAATGCTCCATTTAAGGACTGCGGATAGAGGGTTCAGTTTTCTTTCCCAAGAGCCGCTGGATATGAGGATGGACAGGGATCAGGAATTGACGGCAGGCGATATCGTAAATAAGTATCCTGAAAAGGATATAGAGAAGATTCTGAGGGAATATGGAGAAGAAAGACTCTCCCGCAGGATCGCAAAGGCAATTGTGAGGTACAGGATTAAAAAGAGGATAATAACGTGCGCAGAGCTTGCGGATATTATTTGCAGTGTGTATAAAGGAAGGGGGAAAATCCATCCTGCAACAAGGACATTTCAGGCATTAAGGATCGCTGTAAACGATGAACTGAATGAACTCAGGAAAGGACTTGAGACGTCATCCGGGATTCTGAAAAGCGGAGGGAGGATATGCGTTATCTCTTATCATTCTCTCGAAGACAGGATAGTAAAAAATTTTATGAAGGACAAGCGGGAGAAAGGGGTATTCAACATAATAACAAAGAAACCGCTAACCCCGTCTTTTGAAGATGTCAGGCAGAACCCATCCGCAAGGAGCGCAAAGATGAGAGGCGCAGAGAAGATATGAAGCACATCCATAAACGAAGTATATTTTCCTTTCTTCTCATTCCTTCTGCGATAGTATGTTTTTTATTCGGGATTTTTTTGATCGTGTGGTTGAGATCGAGTGTGAGAACGGTCGAATACAGTATAGCTTCCCTCGATAACATGAGGCTGGAGGCGATCAAGGATAGAAAAACGCTTATGGCTGAAAAGGCAAGTCTTTTGTCCCTACAGAGCATCAGAAATATGCAGGAAGGAAAATCCAATCTGGTTTTTCCCGATAGAGTCAAAGTAATTTATGTGAAGAGGGAAGGGCAATCTATTCCGTTCAGGGCATCTCTAAAAGGGAGAAGATTTAGGTGAAGGAAGAAGGCAATGAGGAAGAGGGCGATAATCCTTAATACCGCAATAATTTTCGGTTTTGTCGCGGTATTTTTTCGCCTTGTAGACCTTATGATACTCAATCATGGGCGTCTCTCGGAGAAGGCCAAGATGCAGCAATTGAAACGGGAAGATATACAGGTACGCCGGGGAACGATCTTCGATAGAATGGGAAGGGAACTCGGGGTAAATCTTGAGGTCGAGTCATTGTACTGTGACCCCGAAAGCGTAGCATCGCCTAAGAATACGGCATATGCCCTCTCAAAGGTTATCAATAAAAAACCGGAGGCGATAGTCGCAAAGTTGTCGGCAAAGGGGAGATTTGTTTGGCTGGAAAGAAAACTGAGGCCCGAGACGACCGAGAGGATAAGGAGGATGGACATAAAAGGATTAGGCTTTAAACCGGATGCGAAGAGATTTTATCCTAAGAAAATGCTGGCATCCCATATCATCGGCGCAGTCGGAATAGATAACCAGGCACTCGAGGGTGTTGAGCTTAGATACGATAAATTCCTGAGGACCCCGGGAGGAAAGATATTTATTTCACGCGATGCAAAAGGCAGGACGCTTTCTACGGGCGTGGACAGAGAATCGAAGGGGAGCAATATTGTGTTGACGATAGACGAGGCATTGCAGTCTATTGTCGAGAAGGGACTCGATGATGCTATGGTGCGGTGGCAGGCAGCCGCGGCAACGGCGATAATGATGGACCCGTTTACAGGTGAGATACTGGCACTCGCAAACAGACCGGCCTATGATGCAAACAATGCAATGTTTACGCAGGATTCCGAAAGAAGAAACAGGGCAATAACCGATTGTTATGAGCCCGGGTCTACTTTCAAGATAATAGTCGGTACGGCGGCGTTGGAGGAAAAGGTCGTAAATCTCGATACAAAGTTCGACTGTAGTAGGGGAGAGATATCGGTTGGGAATGCCGTAATACACGATGCACACAGACATGGTGTGCTTACATTCAGGGAAGTAATACAGAAATCATCGAATGTGGGAACCATACAGATAGGTATGAAACTCGGCAAGGAGAGGATATATAAATATGCGAAACTTTTCGGTTTCGGGGAAAAGACGGGCATTGACCTGCCGGGTGAGATATCCGGATGGATAAGACCCACTAAGAAATGGTCGGCTGTATCGCCAGGAGCGATAGCTATTGGGCAGGAGGTTGCGGTTACGCCGCTACAGATACTTAGAGCGTATTCTGCAATAGCTAACGGGGGCATTCTTGTTACACCCCACGTAGTATCGGAGGTACGGTCTCCGGACGGTAACTCGATCTATTCGTTCAGTGCCGCGGAAGACAAGATCACCATTTCCAGAAAAACGGCAAATATATTTAAGGACATATTGAAGACCGTTACCGAGGAAGGCGGTACCGGTAAAAGTGCTTCTGTAGAAGGGAATCCGGTTGCAGGTAAGACAGGCACGGCGCAGATCATAGACCCGAGAACAAAGAGATATTCGAGGGAGAAGTATGTGAGCTCGTTTGTGGGATTTGTTCCGGCGGATGAACCCATAATAGCAGTAGTTGTATATGAGCCGAAAGGCCAGATCTACGGTGGTGTTGTGGCCGCACCTATTTTTAAGGAGATAGCGCGGCAGTCCCTTTCATATCTTAATGTACAGAGGGAAGACATGAAAGGAGAAAATATACTGGTTGTTGACAGGAGGAGATGATAAAAATTCAAAGTTCAAATATCAAATATCAAAATTGTGGAAAAAGATTTTTTAATAATAATTCCTTACTAATGGGGTCATTAGTAAGGCGACATTTACGCCTATTCTGTCATTCCGGCTTGTCCGGCTACCGTCATTCCGACTTGTTCGGAATCTTTCTGAAAGACTCCCGACAAGCGGGAGTGACAGAAGTGGGGAAGGATTCCCGACGCGCTTCGCTTGCGGGAATGACAAAGTGTGTAGTCTTACTTATGAACTCCTTAGTAATTTTGCATTTTGAATTTTGCATTTTGAATTTACAGCAGGGATGAGATTAAGGATGCTTATAGGAGACATGAAGACGATTGAAATAAAAGGTGATCTCGATAACGAGATAGCAGGGATCGCATACGATTCGAGAAAGACTAATGCAGGGGATATATTTATTGCCGTTAAGGGTGAGCAATTCGACGGCCATGATTTCATCGCCGATGCAGTCAGGAAAGGGGCGGCTGCGGTGGTATACGAAAAACCCGTTACGCGTCACGCGTCACGCGTAACAGGTATCCGTGTTGAAGATAGCCGAAAGTCCCTTGCGTATATTTCAAACAATTTTTACGGCAGGCCGTCTGAGAAGCTCTCCGTCATAGGGGTAACGGGGACCAATGGAAAGACGACAACAACGTATATTCTGAAATCAATACTCGATGTGTGGGGAAAGGATGTCGGTCTGATAGGTACGATCAATTATCTTATAAAGGACAGACAGTATGTCGCACCTCATACAACTCCGGAATCGCTTGAGTTTCAGGCCCTCCTGAACGAGATGATCTTATCTGGATGCAGTCATGTTGTAACAGAGGTGTCATCTCATGCCCTTGCACAGAAACGTGTTGACTACACAAATTTCAGTACGGCAATCTTCACCAACCTTACGAGGGATCATCTGGATTTTCACATTACTATGGAAGATTATTTTAAGGCAAAAAAAAGATTGTTCAGCGAACTGCTCTTAAGGGATGGGATCGCAGTGATAAATGGCGACGATGCCTGGGGGAGGAGATTAATTGAAGGAATTCATACCGATGTGTTAACATATGGAATAGAAGTTAAAACAGACCTTACCGCAGTGAATATCAAGGACTCATTCGACGGACTTACATTAGATATCAAATTCAAAGACCGGATGTACAACATTAAATCTCCATTTATAGGTATGCATAATGTTTACAACATACTCTCTGCGGCGGGCGCCGCAGTTAGTCTCGACGTACCATGGGATGTGATAACAGAGGGGATTAAAAGGATGGCTTCCGTAAAAGGAAGATTCGAAAAGGTTGATCTTGGCCAGGACTTTCTCTGTATAGTCGACTATGCGCATACAGAGGATGCACTCGAAAGGCTTATATATACGGCAAGAGAACTCATTAAAAGTTCAGAAGTCAGCAACACCCCCTCCCTAACCCTCCCCCCTCGAGGGGGAGGGCAGGGGTGGGGGGGTGTCTCCAAACTCCGAACTCGAAGCTCTTCGCCTCGCATTATCACTGTCTTCGGTTGCGGCGGGAATAGAGACAGGGGTAAAAGGCCGAAGATGGGTGCGATAGCAACATCGCTCAGCGATTACGTTGTAATAACCTCGGATAACCCGCGTAATGAAGATCCTTTGCAAATAATCAAGGAGATAGAGGAAGGAGTATCTCGTAAGAACTATATCGTCGAGCCTGATAGGGAGAAGGCCATAAGCGAGGCAGTGAAGATTGCGGGGACAGGTGATATCCTGCTTGTTGCAGGAAAAGGTCATGAGGATTATCAGGAGATAAAGGGAATAAGGTATGAGTTTAGTGATAGGAAAATACTTGAGGAGGCAATACGAAACAAATTATAGGATGCACGATACAGGATACAAGATGCAGGATAAAATTCAAATTTATCATTGCAAAATTAACAGTTAACAATGGTTGGAAATGGGAAAATAAGGTGGAAAATTTTAAATGGTAATTGCTAATTTTGAAATTTGCAATGGGTTTATATCATGCATCGTGGATCATGAATCGTGAATCATGTATCGGAAAAGGTTATGGCAATTTTAACAATAGACGAGATTATTAAGGCTACAGGCGGAAGGGTTATCTACATTAACGGCAACTCTCATGCGTTTACCGGGGTTTCTATAGATTCGAGGACGATAAAGAGCGGAGAAATATTTATTGCGTTGAAGGGTGCAAGATTTGACGGGCATGATTTTCTTTATAAGGCATTGGAGACGGGCAGCGGTGCATTGGTGAATTTCCCTCCGGCAGAACCGGTGAGGGGCAAGGCAATTGTCTATGCGAAGAACACATTGAATGCACTTCAGGATATTGCCCATTATGTTCGGATGAAGAACAGTATCCCCGTTGTCGGTATAACCGGCACAAACGGCAAGACAACGACAAAGGAACTTATAGCGATCATACTTGGTACAAAGTATCGGGTTCTTAAGAATACAGGCAATCTTAATAACCAGATCGGTCTTCCATTGAGTCTTTTAAATCTCGGTAATGAGGATGAGATTGCGGTACTTGAACTGGGTGCGAGCATGCCCGGCGATATTAAAGAATTATGCCGGATCGCAGTTCCTGATTATGGTGTCGTGACAAATATAGGGCCGGGACATCTCGAAGGTTTCGGGAGTATCGAGACCGTGAGAAACACAAAACTCGAACTCCTCGATACGGTTAAGGGAGTTGTTGTAAACGCCGACGATACCTTTCTTATGCAGGGGCTTTCGGCATACAAAGGTAAGGTCATCACATTCGGTATAAATAATGAGGCCGATGTATTTGCAAGGGATATTAACGTTAACGAGAGGGGTTCTACTTTCTTGCTGTGTATTGGTGAAGATCATACCATTGAGATTAACTTAGGGGTATCCGGTAATTTCAATATCTATAATGCACTTGCCGCTGCATGCAGCGGGAATATATTCGGTATCGGGCTGAAGGATATTAAGGCGGGGATAGAGTCGTTCAGGGGTGTTCCGATGAGACTCGAAATTAAAGAATTTATGGGGGCAACGGTCATAAGTGACGTATATAACGCCAATCCTGCCTCTATGGAAGCGGCAATAAAAGAACTTGTGAGGCTGAGAAAGAACAGGGCCATTGCCGTTCTCGGTGATATGCTTGAACTTGGGACATATGCCGAAGAAGCTCATATGAAACTTGGAAAGCGGATGTCCGAACTTCCGATAGATATATTTATTGCAGTAGGTCCTTTGATGGCAATTGCACAGTCTGCATTCGCCGAAACAGGCAGGCGTTCAATCATCGCGGCTTCCGCATCCGAAGCAGGCGAGATATTGTCAGGACTCTGTAAAACAGACGATACAATCCTTGTGAAGGGATCAAGAGGCATGGGTATGGAGAAAATCTTAGAGATTCACCCCGATAGAGATATATCTCTTAACGGGGCAAATAAGGGAGTGGAAAATGCTGTATAGCCTCCTTTATAAATTACATGGGTTGTTTTCTCCATTAAATGTCTTTAGATACATAACATTCAGGACAGCCCTTGCCGTATTAACGGCAATGCTTATCACATTTATTCTTGGCCCATGGATTATCGAAAGGTTGAGGAGATTTAGCGTCACACAGCATATTAGGGACGATGGTCCAAGGACGCATATGGGCAAGGCAGGGACACCGACAATGGGCGGTGTGCTTATTATACTCTCCATATTTATAACTGTGCTGTTATGGGGAGATCTTGGCAATATGTATATATGGGTGATGTCGTTTTCCCTTCTGGGTTTTGGCGCAATAGGATTTACCGACGACTATTTAAAGACTATCGGAAAGGACTCGAAGGGTTTACGTGCCTGTTATAAATTTGGAGTACAGATAGTAATTGCCCTATTGATAGGTGTATTTCTTTATATGAACCCGAAGGATCCTTATAGCGATGTATTGAGCATCCCTTTTTTCAAGAGATGGCTTTTTGACCTCGGATGGTTTTATATCCCTTTTTCTATAGTCGTTATTGTGGGGTCGTCCAATGCGGTCAATCTTACGGATGGAATAGACGGCCTTGCTATAGGTCTCGTCGGGATCGCAGTGCTTGCAACCGGAGTGCTTGTCTATATATCGGGCAATTTTAAATTTTCGCAGTATCTGCAGGTGCTCTATCTTCCCGGTACAGGAGAGTTGACTGTATTTTGCGGTGCGATGCTCGGTGCGTCACTCGGTTTTCTCTGGTATAACTCGTATCCTGCGGATGTATTTATGGGCGATGTGGGTTCGCTCTCCCTCGGTGGTTCGCTCGGAACGCTTGCCATAATAACAAAGCACGAGATAGTGCTTGCAGTCGTCGGAGGGATTTTTGTTATAGAAACGCTCTCGGTTGTATTTCAGGTTGCATCATTTAAAATGACGGGAAAGAGGATATTCAGAATGGCACCTATACACCACCATTTTGAACTAAAGGGATGGCCCGAGCCTAAGGTTATAGTCAGGTTCTGGATCGTAGGAATAATGCTGGCACTTTTAAGCCTTGCAACATTAAAGTTGAGGTGAGCATGAAAGAAAGATTCAAAATTAAATTTACATTATCGAAAAATCTCCCCTCCCCCCTCTTTGCCAAAGAGGGGTTCTTTTCCTCCCTTTGGCAAAGGGAGGTTAGGAGGGATTTTATAAAGCAATGTTGCCACTATTATGAGACAGTTAATAAAGGAAACATCTTTTTGTTTTTTATCCTTTCGCTTGTCACTTGTCACTTGTCACTTGTCACTTCTGTTTCTGCCGATGAGATTTCTTCGAAGGCATCGGTGGTTATGGATGCCGCGACCGGAAGGGTGCTGTTTGCAAAGAATCCTAACCTGAGCCTTCCTCCTGCAAGCACAACAAAACTTGTGACGGCGATGGTTGTGCTCGATAGGGCTAAGATGAACGATACGGTGACAATAAATGAAAGGGCAGCAAAGGTGCCATCGTTAAAGGGGACACGTTTTAGGGAAGGTGAGAGTGCGACCGTAGAGACACTTCTATACGCTTCGCTTATCAGATCGGCGAACGATGCTGCCTTTGCACTTGCAGAGCATGTTGCAGGTTCGGAAGAAAGGTTTGTAGGGTTTATGAATAAGAAGGTTATTGCTATAGGTGCACATAACACAAAGTTTATAAACACAACGGGACTACCGGGAAGAGGCCAGAGGATAACGGCATACGACCTCGCAAAGATAATGCGATATGCCCTTAAGTATCCGGAGATAAGAGAGATCATAGCTACTAAGGAAACGGAAATCTTCACAAAGGAAGGCAGGACGATTTCCCTTGAAAATACTAATAAGCTTTTGTGGTCTGATGATGGGGCAGTAGGCGGCAAGACAGGATATACAAGAGCGGCAAGACATTGCTTTGTATATGCAGGGGAAAAAAATGGAGATACGGTGATAGTTGCCGTTCTGGGAGCGTCGAGCAGGAGGGTGCTATGGGAAGAAGCGGAGAAGCTTGAAGAAAAAGGTTTTGGCGTTATAGCTAATAATGAACAGCCGGTTGTTTACTTCGCAAAGGCAGACTATAAAGAAAAATCAAAAATCAAAATTCAAAGTTCCCGCCACAGGCGGGTCGCTGAGGCGACAAAGTTGAAGAAGAATAATAAGATAAGACTTGCTAAATTCTCATCGAAGAAAAAATCGAAAATAACAAGGGTTGTAAATAATCGCTCGAAAGAAATCAAAAAGACGAGAAATACAAAGATCGCGAGGAGCCGTGTAGATGGAAATAAGGGGTAAAAAGATACTCGTCTTTGGTCTTGCGAGGAGCGGGGTTGGAGCTGCAAATCTGCTTTCATATCTCGGCGCAAAGGTAACGGCCACGGACAAAAAATCGAGGGAAGAATTATCGGATTTTGTCGAAAGGCTTTTACCTTCCGTTAGGCTTAGCCTCGGCGGGCATCCCGAAAATATATTTAAAGATGTAGACCTGATAGTGATAAGCCCAGGCATCCCATTGGATATTCAGCCATTGAAGTATGCAAAGGAAGCCGGAGTAAAGATAATCGGCGAACTCGAACTCGCATACCAAGTGATACAGGATACACGATACACGATACCGGATGAAAAGAATCATGCATCATGTATCATGCATCATGCATCTTCTTCACCCTTTTTTCTTGCTGTGACGGGAACGAATGGAAAGTCTACTACCACAACATTGCTTGGCCTTATGCTAAAGAAGGGTGGTTTTAATACTATTGTAGGCGGAAATATCGGAAATGCGATTTCTGAGGAGGTATATAACAGGATACAGGATACAGGATACAGGATACAGGATAAGAATAATCATGCATCGTGCATCATGCATCATGCATCACCTTCACTTGATTACATTGTCGCCGAGGTATCGAGTTTCCAACTTGAATCAATAAATACATTCAGGCCGAAAGGTGCGGCAATTCTTAACATTACTCCGGACCACCTTGACAGATACCATTCCATGCCCGAATACATAGATGCGAAATCAAAAATATTTTCGAATCAACACGGAGATGATTTTCTCGTATTAAATGCAGATGACCCGGAAGTGATGAAAGTGAGAAGTAAAAAGTTAGAAGTGAGAAGTGAAAGACCACAGCTATATTTCTTTAGCCGTCAAAAAGAAGTCAAAGGTATATATTTTAAGAGCGGAGTTATGTACTGCAATCTTCCCGACCTCCCGCTTTCTTCTTCTCACTTTCCACTTATAAAAGCCGATGAAATACGGATCAAAGGTGTTCATAACCTGGAGAATGCCATGGCTGCTTCGGCCATGGCTCTCCTTGCAAGATGTCCTGTAGAGGCGATTGTAAGTACCCTGAAAGAATTCCCGGGACTCGAGCATAGGCTTGAATTTATCAGAAGGCTCGACGGCATAGATTATATCAATGATTCGAAGGGCACAAATATCGGTGCAGTGATAAAGTCCCTTGAGAGTTTTGCAGAACACGTAGTCCTTATTGCCGGAGGAAGAGATAAGGCCGGAGATTTTTCCGTTCTAAGACCCCTCGTAAAAAACAGGGTAAAAAGCCTTATCCTTATCGGTGAGGCAAGGGAAAAGATAAAAAAGGTTCTGGGAGACCTGACGGAAACCATGTTTGCCGACAACCTGAAAGAGGCTGTGATGATATCGAGGAAATCGGCGGCGAGCGGTGATGTCGTTCTTCTTTCTCCTGCCTGTGCAAGTTTTGACATGTTTAGGGATTTCGAAGACAGGGGCAGACAATTCAAAAAAATAGTAATGGGGTTGGAGTAATGAGTACCGTACATGTTACCCCTCACCCATCTCTTGGCGCAAATTATGATAAATGGCTTCTGTTGATAACTGTTCTCCTTATGGGTTTTGGATCTTTAATGATATACAGTTCTACGTCTATAGTAACTCCTTCGACTGCCAAAAAAGACATTTCGCAGTTTTTCTATTTCAAGAGACATCTGTTTACAATGCTGCTCGGTTTCGCGATTATGTTTGCTGCTTACAGATTGAGACCGGGCACAATAAAAAAAGTTGCACTGCCTCTTGTCGTATTTTCCTTTTTTCTTCTTGTCCTTGTTTTTGTGCCAGGGATTGGAGTCTCTGCCGGCGGTGCAAAGAGATGGCTAAGACTCTGGCCTTCGACATTTCAGCCGTCTGAACTGGTAAAACTTTCGATGGTGATATTTCTTGCAAAATATATGTCGATGCAGAATTACAGGGCAGACATCTTTATATCATTTATAAAACCGATTGCGGTTATGGCGGGTTTTCAGATCATCTTCCTAAGACAGCCCGACTTTGGCGCGACAGTAAGTCTGGGGATACTGACACTTTCCATGTTATTCCTTTCCGGCATGAGGATGAGGTATCTGATGTCCTTTACCGTACTTGCAGTTCCTGTGATAATAAAGCTTATAAAAGAGCCGTATCGCTGGAGGCGTGTAACATCTTTTCTTAATCCATGGGATGATCCGCAGGGAAGCGGTTTTCACCTTATACAATCATTCATCGCACTGGGCAGCGGAGGGATCAAGGGAGTTGGTCTCGGTGCAAGCAAACAAAAATTATTTTTTCTACCCGAGACCCATACCGATTTCATTTTTTCGGTGGTCGGCGAAGAACTCGGTCTCATTGGTGCTTCAGTGATTATCTCGTTGTTTCTTATATTATTCGTAAAAGGCATATCTATTACCAACAAGGCGAAAGATAGTTTTGCATATTATCTTTCCTTCGGTCTTTCGCTGATGATCGCACTTCAGGCCTTGATAAATTTTTTTGTAGTGACAGGCATGATCCCGACAAAGGGTCTGCCGTTACCATTTATAAGTTATGGGGGATCATCCCTGCTTGTGAATATGGCTGCAGTGGGTATCCTGCTGAACCTTTCAAAAGGAGAAAGTGAGAGAAAGATTGTCGACAGGACAAGGGATATGATAGTGAGAAAGAAGGTATTGAGGGCAGTGTATGGAAAGAAACGTTAAATCAGTCACCCCCCTCTGTCCCCCCTTGCTAAGGGGGGAATTAAAGGGGGGGCATGAGCCATGCATCGTGCATCATGCATCGTGCATCATGCATTTGGGGTTATGAGGGTGATAATTGCAGGCGGAGGTACAGGAGGGCATTTGTTTCCGGGTATAGCCATAGCCGAAGAACTGAATAGAAGAGATAGTTCGACGGAAGTGATTTTTGTCGGGACCGAGCATGGTATTGAGGCAAGGATTATTCCCCGTGAAGGATATTCGATAAAATTTTTGCGGGCGGAAGGGCTTGTGGGAGTGTCTCTATCAAAAAAACTGAGGGCGATATGGAAGATATTTTTGTCGCTAATTGATTCTTACAGGATACTTAGAACAGTGAAACCGGATATTGTGATCGGTGCCGGAGGCTATGCATCTGTCGGTCCTGTAGTAACGGCATTTTTTATGACGACACCGACAATGATAACAGAGCAGAATTCCGTGCCCGGACTTGCAAACAGGGTGCTGGGAAAGATTGCAGGCTCGATCGGGGTAACGTATCAGGAAAGTATATCATTTTTCCCTAGGGAAAAGACCTTTCTTACAGGTAATCCCATCAGGGTTCGTATTCTCAAGGGGAGCAGGGATGCGTCATATAATATCTTTTCTCTCGAGAAGGATAAGTTTACGATTTTTGTTTTCGGCGGTAGTTCGGGCGCGAGGAGTATTAATAGGGCAGTGGTGGACGCGTTCAATCATATCCTCGACATAAAAGATGATATACAGTTTTTGCACCAGACCGGCGAGCACGACTATGAATATGTCAGGGAGGCATACAGAAAGTGGGGCTTTAAAGGAACGGTAGCGCCGTTTATATATCAGATGGCGGAGGCATATGCGGTTGCGGATATTGTTATATCGAGGGCCGGGGCAACAACACTGTCGGAGATTACCGCCATCGGCAAAGCTGCAATCCTGATTCCTTATCCTTATGCAGCAGGACATCATCAGGAATTTAATGCGAGCAAGCTTTTTGAGATGAAGGCTGCGAGGATGATACTTGACCATGAGTTGAGAGGTGAAGTCCTTGCAGCGAATATAAGAGAGCTATATGTAAATAAAGAGTTGCGATACGAGATGGAAAAGCACAGCAGGTCGGTCGGCCGGCCCGATGCCGCACAAAAGATCGTTGATATTGCAATGAGCCTGATTAGGAAACAGTGAATAGTGAACAGTGAATAGTGAATAGACGACTGGTAAAGGAGCGATTGTGTTCGAACAATATAGGATAATACATTTTGTCGGTATCGGAGGTATAGGGATGAGCGGAATAGCAGAGGTCCTGCATAACCTCGGTTACGAGGTTACAGGCTCCGATGCGAAGGATTCCGAGACAACGAACAGACTTGGTTCTCTCGGGATAAAAGTATATATTGGGCATAAACCCGGGAACGTCGATAATGCACATGTTGTTGTTATATCCTCTGCTGTTTCCCCGGACAATGTGGAGGTAGTTGCAGCAAAAGAAAGATCGATCCCTGTGATCCCGCGTGCCGAGATGCTCGCCGAACTTGCACGGATGAAGTACGGGATACTTATAGCAGGTGCGCATGGTAAGACAACAACCACATCATTGATCTCAACGGTGCTTGCAGCCGGTGGTCTTGATCCGACTGTTGTTATCGGAGGTAAACTCAGGGCTACAGGAAGCAATGCAAGGCTGGGGCAGGGAGATTTTCTTGTTGCAGAGGCCGATGAAAGCGATGGCTCATTCCTCAAACTTTCTCCAACGATTGCAGTAGTGACAAATATAGACAGAGAACATATGGACTTTTTCAAGACAATGGATTCCTTGAAAGAGGCATTCCTGTCTTTTATGAATAAGGTTCCATTTTATGGGGCAGCGATAGTTTGCACCGAGAATGAGGAACTTCGCAGACTCGTGCCTTCGGTGCGCAGGAGATGTATTACATATGGGCTTTCGTCCGGGGCAGATATTTATGCCGTTAATGTAAAGAAAGGTTTCATGTCTGTTAGTTTCGAAGTGATATATAAGGGGGAAAATATCGGGGACTTCGGTCTGCCTGTACCCGGAGTGCACAATATCCTTAATAGTCTTGCATGCATTGCAGTTGCCATAGAACTGAAGATGAATCCCGGAATGGTTAGAGAGGCATTAAACGGATTCGGCGGGATACAACGCAGGTTTGAGTTTAAAGGTGAGGGAAAAGGCATAAAAATATTCGATGACTATGGACACCATCCAACCGAGATAAAGGCAACACTCAGGGCAGCAAGAGAAGGACTTTTCAGCAGAACTCAGAACTCAGAACACAGAACTCAGAACTCAGAAGGAAGGTTGTTTGTCATATTTCAACCTCACAGGTATACGAGGACAAGAGACCTGATCGATGAATTTGCATCATGTTTCTCCGATGCCGACGTGCTTTATTTAATGGATATATATCCTGCAGGCGAAAAACCGATAGAAGGCATTAATCCCATGGTTTTGTTAGAGCATATCAAAAAAACCGGCCACAAAGATATTGCTTATTTTTCCGGTAGGGAAAAACTTATGGAGAATCTTGTGTTGAGATTGAAGCCGGGAGATGTAGTTTTTACGCTCGGTGCAGGGAATGTATGGAAGGTTGGAGAAGAGATACTACAAAAGTTAAGGGTCAAAGAAAATGCAGCATAAGATAGATGAACGGCTGTGGCATGAACTTGTCCATCCGGAGAGTTTTTCCGGAGAGGTGAGGTTTATGGAGTACATGAAAAATCACACATCACTGAGGATAGGAGGAACTGCCGACGTTTTTGCATCTCCGCATGATGTTGTCTCACTGAAGAATTTGCTTATTGCACTCAAAAATAAAGGTATTCCGTTTGTACCTGTCGGCGGAGGTACTAATCTTCTTGTGAAAGATGGAGGGATAGGCGGTGTCGTTGTATCTGTCAGGAATTTTAGACGTATTGTACCCCTGAAAGAAGAAAATGATCGGGTCTATTTTTTTGTGGAATCAGGGGTGCCTTTACAGAAACTCGTAAGTTTTACAAAGGAGAATGGATATTCGGGTATCGAAGGGCTTGCTGGAATACCGGGCGGTATCGGCGGCGCAATTGCAGGGAATGCAGGGGCGTTCGGCTATGAGATAAAAAATGTTCTTGTATCTGCAACGGTAATGCATTCCGGCGGAGAGATCGATACTATAAGTGCGGATGAACTCGGACTTGAATATAGGTCATCAAAGATGCCGGCAGGCTCTATCATGCTCAGTGCGAATATAAAGCTGATGAGAGACGTAAAAGAGGATATTGAAAAAAGGATAGAAGGTTTCCTTAGAGAGAAACGCGAGAAGCAACCTCTATCGGAACTGTCTGCCGGATGTGTATTTAAGAATCCTGAGAGTGCATCCACCTCAGGCGGAGCGGGAAGACTTATAGATGAAGCAGGGTGTAAGGGAATGCGGATTGGAGATGTAGAGGTCAGCACTGTGCATGCAAACTTCTTTGTTAATAAAGGCAATGCAACCGCATCCGATTTTGTAAGGCTTATGGATGGGGTAAGGAAAAAGGTGATGGAAATGTTTGGGGTTGGGCTTGAACCGGAGATAAGGATTGTGGGAAGGGAATGAGGAATTTTAATGCAATTATACGAAGTGAAAGCATCTCAAAATCTATTAAATGTGATGGATATTATTAATTTAAAGCCTGTGAAATGTTGTCCATTTGCAGCTGAGGCCGGTGGGCAGGCTGCCGGAAAGACTGTAAGGTATCACTTAATAGATTTTTCGACACTTCCACTTCTGGCCGATTCACATGTGGTATAAGACATATGTTGACGAATAAAAAGATAGGTGTTTTGATGGGTGGGGTATCCGCAGAGAGAGAGGTTTCGCTCAAGAGCGGGAATGCGGTGTTTAATGCCCTGAAATATCTCGGCTATAATGCCGTTACAATGGATGTCACATCCAATGTTTGCGAGGTGATTAAAAGAGAACGTATAGAATTAGCATTTATTGCCCTGCACGGTGGTTGGGGTGAGAACGGAGCGATACAGGGCCTGCTTGAGACAATGGGGATTCCTTATACATGGTCGGGTGTGCTTGCATCGGCACTGGCTATGGATAAAGAGGCATCCAAGAAAGTATTTCTTTATCACCGGATACCTATAGCACCTTTTGTGGTTGTTAGCCGGAAAGCTATTACTAATAAGACCATAAGTAAAGCCCCCTCACCCTCGCCCTCTCCCGCCGGGGGAGAGGGTAATAATATTGCCCCTCCCTTGAGGGGAGGGGATAAAGGGGAGGGTGATTTATGTGGCTTTACTAATGAACTCCTTAGTAGCAATGAGCTATCGGCGGTCAGCTTTAAAATGCCGTGGGTTGTTAAGCCCGTGAGTGAAGGGTCGAGTGTGGGGGTAAGTATGGTAACGGAGAAAGAGAAATTTATGCCGGCGGTTCAAGAGGCATTTCAATATGGTGATAGGGTTCTGGTGGAAAAATATATAAAGGGTAAAGAGGTTCAGATAGGCATACTCGGAGATAAGTCGCTCGGAGGCGTTGAGGTCAGACCATCGGATGAATTTTATACCTACAGGGCAAAATACACCGGTGGCGTTACGGAATATATACTGCCTCCGGAGCTGGGACCGGAAACATACGGGAGGGTTCAGGAAACAGCCCTGAATGCATATAAAGCACTCGGTTGTTCGGGTGCCGCGCGTGTAGACCTTATTGTAGACGATTTCGAGGAGATATACGTCCTCGAGGTAAATACCGTTCCGGGAATGACGGAAACGAGCTTACTTCCTAAGATTGCAAAGGCGGCAGGTCTCGATTTCCCGACTCTTGTAGAGGAGATACTGAGGGAGGCGATGAACAGGAAGTTCAAAGTTCAAAGTTCAAAATTCAAAAATAAGGAGTTCAACAATTTTTAATTTTAATTTTAATTTTAATATTTTAATTTTGCATTTAGACTTATGAGAAACAATAAAAAAATAAACAAGAATCGCCCCGCGATACAAAGACTGTGGTTATTAAAATTGGGTATACCGATTTTATTGCTATGCGGAATGTATTTTGGTATCAAGTATACGATCCGATCCTCCTACGTATTCTTCCCGGTAAAAGAGATCGTCTTCTCAGGGAACAAACACCTTACAGGCAGCGAATTAAAGGTAATGATGGGGTTAAAGGGGAATGAGAGCCTGATAGGATTATCCGGCAAAGTACTCGCTGCAAACCTCTTGAAGTCTCCGTGGGTAAAGGCAGTTGGTTTCAGAAAAGATTTTCCACAAAGATTTCAGGTCAGGATCGAGGAGGCTGCACCGTTAGCCCTTCTGGAGATGAACAACCGCACATTTTTTATTGACGATAAAGGTAATCTGCTTGAAGAGATAAAGAGTGATTCCATATCTTTTCTGCCGGTAATCTCGGGAGACCCGTTTAAGAACAGCAGCAGCTTTTCAGAGGTATTGAATCTTGTGAAGGTCATAAAAGGGAGCAATTTTATCAATACGAAAGATCGAATAGAAATAATAATTCCAAAAGGCTCCGGTCCGGAAGATATCTCGGTGAGAATCGACGGCATTCTTGCAAAGATAGGGTATGGAGAATATGAAGCAAAACTTGAAAGATTGCTTGAACTTGAGGATGAAATAATGCGGAGAGGGCTCCCTGTTGATTATATCGATCTTAGATTTGCCAACAGGGTTATTGTTAAACCGATAAATGAGGTTATACGGTGAGAACAGGGAATATTATTGTAGGCCTTGATGTAGGTACAACAAAGATATGTGCAATTGTAGGAGAGATAACGGACAATAAAATCGCTATCCTCGGCATAGGCTCCTCTCCTTCAACTGGGTTAAGAAAGGGTGTTGTAATAAATATAGAGTCTACCGTTGATTCGATAAAGAAGGCGGTTCGTGAGGCCGAAACAATATCCGGCATTGAAATAAGGTCGGTTTGTGTCGGAATTGCCGGTAGTCATGTAAAGGGATTTGAAAGCTACGGTGCTGTCGGTATTAAGGGAAAAGAAGTAAGACCGCGGGATGTCGACCGCGTTATAGAGTCGGCGAGTGTGTTATATATTCCTCTCGACAGGGAGGTTATTCATGTTTTGCCTGCGGAATTTATACTCGACGGTCAGGATGGAATAAAGGATCCCGTAGGCATGTCCGGTGTCAGGCTGGAGGTAAAGGTACATATAGTTACGGGTGCCGTATCGTCCATTCAGAATTTACTCAAATGCTGCGAGAAGGCAGGACTTAATGTGAGTGATATCGTGCTTGAACCGATTGCCTCTGCATCTGCAGTGCTTACGGAAGACGAAAAGGATCTTGGGGTCGCCCTTATCGACATAGGCGGCGGCACTACGGACATCGCAGTATACAGGGACGGAAGTTTAAGGCACACAGCTGTTCTTGCACTCGGCGGCAATCATTTTACAAATGATATTGCCATAGGTTTGAGAATCCCTATGCATGAGGCAGAAAGGGTTAAGAAGAGATATGGATCGGTCATAACAGGGATGGTGGATGGAACAGAGGAGATGGATGTAGCTGGCTCGGACAGGCAGGTGCGTAAGATACCGAGAAAATATCTTGCAGAGATTATACAACCAAGATGTGAGGAACTCACGGGGCTGATTAAACGGGAGCTTGAAAATGCCTCGGATATTGAACCGTGTCTGTCCGGAATTGTATTGACCGGGGGTGCATCTTTGCTTGAGGGAATAGACAGGGTAGTCGAAGCGGTTCTTGCGTTACCGGTAAGAATAGGAATACCGGAGGGAATAAAGACAACCCATATTTCTCCAGCCTTGGGAGGCAGGCAAAATACGATAAGCAGCCCGATGTATTCGACAGGGATCGGTCTTGTTATCCACGGTTTCAATAATGTGGAAGATAAAATTTTTTATGGGGATCTGTTTGATGGGATATTTGACAGAATGAAAGGATGGGTAAAGAATCTTTTTGGCGTTAACGGGCATGAGCTTGCAGGTAAGAGGATGTCAATAAAACAGAGGTTATGAGGATGTTAACATATAAAGTGTGGCATAATGTTTTCGCTCATTCTCGGTCGCTGAGGCGACCTCCGAGGTTTTTGCCTCTCTATTTTATGAATTTTAGACTATCGGCAAAAAAATCCGCTCAAACACAATGCCACACTTATTATCATAAAAATTTAGGGTTTAAAAAATAAGAGGAGGTGTGTTATGTTTGAATTAGAAGAGGTAAAAGGACAGGGCGCAAGTATCAGGGTAGTAGGTGTAGGCGGTGCCGGAGGGAATGCAGTAAACAACATGATAGCTTCAAATCTTCAGGGTGTTGAGTTCATAACGGTAAATACGGACAGGCAGGTGCTTGAGACTACGCTTGCTCCTACAAAGGTGCAGGTAGGTATGGAACTGACGAGAGGTCTTGGAGCAGGCTCGAATCCGGAGATTGGAAGAGAGGCGGCAATCGATGACAAAGGGGTAATCGTTGACTGTCTTGAAGGTTCCGACATGGTCTTTATAACGGCAGGCATGGGTGGGGGTACAGGTACAGGTGCATCTCCCGTTATTGCGAGTGTTGCCAAGGAACTCGGGGCCCTTACGGTTGCCATTGTTACAAAACCATTTTTCTATGAAGGACGGAAAAGGGCTATTAATGCGGATATGGGTCTAAAGGAGCTTCAGAATTATGTCGATACCCTTATTATCATACCCAATGACAGGATAGGGCTTGTTGTAGAAAAAGGCACACCTATGTTAAAATCATTTGCTGTAGCCAACGATGTTTTAAGGCAGGCTGTCCAGGGGATATCGGATTTAATCCTTATTCCCGGTTTAATAAATCTTGACTTTGCTGATGTAAAAGCTGTAATGTTAAATGCAGGACGGGCTGTTATGGGGGTAGGTCTCGGCAGAGGAGAAGGCGGAGCGCTCGATGCTGCTAAAAAGGCGGTATCGAATCCCCTGCTTGAGGACTCATCCACCGAAGGCGCAAAGGGAATCATTATCAACATTACCGGTGGTCTCGATCTTTCGCTCAGCTCTGTACAGGATGCAGCCGCATTTATATACGACATGGCTCATGATGAGGCTAACATAATATTCGGTTCGGTCATTAATCCGGACATTGAAGATGAGGTTAGGGTAACTGTGATTGCAACAGGTTTCGATAAAAAGGCAGAAAAGGTTGAACTTCCACAGATCAAGAAGTGGATGCCGGTGAAGGAACCCGTAACTTTTAAAGGTGCGGACAGGGTTCTTGCAAAGAATCTGAACCCGGATTATGCAATGCCCCCTGTAGCTGCAGATATGATGCCTTTTGAAGATCCGCTCGATGTACCGACATTTATGAGAAAGGCATCGCAAAGAGAAATTTAAAGTCCCCCTCCGTAAAGGGGCTTCCACCCCCCTGGAAGCCGAATAAATAAATTTTCAATAAATCTCCCCTAACCCCTCTTTGCCAAAGAGGGGATCAGAAGGATTCCCGACAAGCGGGAATGACAAAGTACGATTTATTTTTTTGATACCCCGCCGTCTCTGCGGCGGGGAGCTTCATTGAACCGCCGGAACGAGAAGCGTTATACTTGTTTATGGAAAAGGCTTCGGTATTATTGATAATCATTATCGGGATTCTCTCATACTCAAATACCTTTAACATCCCTTTTCAGTTCGATGACGGACGGAGTATTGTTGAAAATCCCGGTATTAAGAATTATAGTTTTCAGTTATCCGATGTTTTAAAGACCAGATTCGTAGGTTTTCTGACCTTTGTGTTGAATTATAAACTTAACGGCCTTAATGTTATAGGCTATCATATCCTTAATCTTACAATTCACATCCTTAATGCAATACTTGTTTATCGGCTTGTGATGCTGACGCTCCGAGTATTAAAGTATCAAAGGGTCAAAGTATCAAAGTATCAAAGTTCCGAAGACTCTGACACTATGACACTTGGACACTCTGACACTCATTTGATTGCATTATTTTCCGCATTGCTCTTTGTAAGCCATCCGATCCAGACACAGGCAGTGACATACATAGTTCAGATACAAAAAAGATGCACGATGCAGGATACACGATACACGATAAAGAAAATCATACATCGTGCATCATGAATCGTGAATCATGCATCGTGAGTCATGCATCATGTATCATGTATCTTGCATCGTTATTTTCCGCCGTTCTTGCCATGAAGACAAAGGAGATAGCATTTACACTTCCGATTATTATTGTCCTTTATGAGTTCATGTTCTTTAATAGGTCACGAGTCACAAGTCACGAGTCACGAGTTACGGATCACGTGTCACGCATTACGTGTCACGTGTCATGGATTAAAAGGATTCTATATCTATTCCCGTTCTTACTCACCGTGCTGGTTATCCCGCTAAGTTTTATCGGAATAGATAAACCCGCAGGAGATATGATCGGAGAAATAAGAGAGGCCTCTCAAGAGACAGGAGCTATTCCGAGGTGGAGTTATCTATTCACTCAATTCAGAGTTATAGCTACATACGTGCGACTGCTATTTTTCCCTATAAATCAGAATCTCGATTATGACTATCCCGCGTATCATTCATTTTTCAGCCCGAATGTGTTTTTATCGTTCATGCTTTTGCTTTCTATATTCGGG
>JACQXD010000094.1 GCA_016208875.1 Nitrospirota bacterium | reverse complement strand
CCAAATGGTGATGCACGATCCATGATGCATGATGCACGATACCCCCCTTTAATTCCCCCCTTAGTACGGGGGGAACGAGGGGGGTGTTGCCTTTATCGTGAATCGTGAATCGTGTATCGTGTATCGTGAGCGTTAGAGCCATAAGCCAATAAACAAGGATTGCATTGAGGATGTGTATCGTTAGATTAAAGATATGATAACCTCTGACGTCGAATTGATGAAGTTTATAATTCAGGGCAAAGGTTAGATAACCGATGTACCTGCTTTTGACTGTCTTGTAAAGGTTCAAAAAATTGAAATCATATATTATAGGATCATTAACAATCAAGGGAACATCATCAAGCTGAAACGGGACTTTAAAGGTGTTGGAATATGCAAGAAGGCCGATAATGGCTATGAGAAGAATATGGAAAGCCCTTTTCATAGATAAAATATTATAACAGTTTCCAATGCTCCCTAAACTCCCCTCCTATTTTAGGAGGGGAGCTATTTTATGGTGAAACTCAACGGTCGCGAATAATCTTTAGAATCTTTTCTAAAACCTCGTTTATTGTTATGGCCGATGAATCTATCAGGATGGCGTCGTCGGCTTTTTTAAGCGGGGCTATATCCCGGCAGGAATCTCTGTTATCTCTTTCGATAACGTCTTTTCTCGCCTCGGTTTCCGTTATATCTATTCCTTTTTCCTTTATCTGCAAAAATCGCCTCTTAGCCCTTTCGTTAACAGATGCATCGAGATAAAATTTTTTCCATGCGTCCGGGAAAACAACTGTCGTCATATCCCGTCCTTCTGCAACGAGATCGGCATTAAGGGCAGACATCCTCTGTATATCGAGAAGAAAATCCCTTACAACTTTTCTCGCAGAAAAAATAGAAGAGTAATGCCCCATCTCGGTACTACGTATCTCCTCGGAGACATCCCTGTACGAATACAGTTTTGAGTTTTGAGTTTTGAGTTTTGAGTTTTGTCTTTCAGATTTTGAAATTTGAAATTTGAAATTTGAAATTTGAAATTCCTTTAGAAATACCCTTCCATCTTTAAAGGTAACGGCAATACCTTTCAATACCTCTGAAATCTTATCATCAGGATCATCCGGCCCTATCCCCTTTTCCCTTAATGCAAAGGCCGCTGCCCTGTAAAGTGCTCCGGTGTCCAGATAATCGAAGCCGAGTTCTTTCGCAAGCAGCTTCGCAATTGTCCCCTTCCCGGCACCTGAGGGGCCGTCTATAGCGATTACCTTACCCATAAAAAATCAGCTATCAGCTACCAAAAATCTTTCCCGGATTAAGGATATTCTTCGGGTCAAAAAGACCTTTAATGCCCTTCATCAGGTTAAGTTCATGCTCTTTTATCTCCATGCTTATATATGGAGCCTTAGTTATTCCTACCCCGTGTTCTCCTGAGATGGTTCCTCCCAGAGAAAGCGTTAGGCTAAAGATATCTTTTACCAGAGCCTTCGCCTTCTTGTATCTTTCCGTATCATCCCGGTCAACCATAATATTAACATGGATATTGCCGTCCCCTGCATGCCCGAAATTCACTATCTTTATCCCGTTCTCCCCCGAGAGTTTTCTCAGCCCCTTGAGCATATCGCTAATCCTGTCCCTCGGCACAACTATGTCTTCATTAATCTTTGTCGGATTCAGATTATAGAGCGCCGGCGATACCGCCCGTCTTGCCTCCCAGAGTTTATCCCTTGCGATAGCGTTCTCCGCCATTTTGACCTCTGCACCGAGCGACCCGCAGATTTCCGCTATCTTTTCCGCCTGCTTTGTAATAGCAGAAGGATGGCCGTCAAGTTCGATCAAAAGTAGCGACTCTATCTTTACCGGAATTCCAACCGGCCTGAACTTTTCTACGGCAGCAATCGTTTCGGCATCCATAAACTCGAGGGTCCTGGGTATTATCTTCGATGCTATTATCTTTGAAACCGCTGTGCCGCTTGCCTCAAGGTTATTAAACATCGCAAGCAGCGTAACAATCTCCTCGGGCAATGGTAGTATTCTCAGTCTAACCTTTGTTATCACTGCAAGTGTTCCTTCCGAGCCGGTAAGGAGTCTGGTGAGGTCATAACCTACAACACCCTTAGGGGTTCTCACCCCTGTTGTGATTACCTTACCATCGGGAAGCACGGCCTCCAGTTCCATGACATAATCTTTGGTGACACCATATTTCAATGCCCTGGGACCTCCGGCATTTTCGGCAACATTTCCTCCGATGGTGCAGAAGTTCATACTTGTAGGGTCAGGGGGATAAAAAAATCCAAGGTACTCAAGATCACGCTGCATCCTGCCGTTTATAATTCCTGGTTCAACAATAACATTCAGATTATTACTATCGAGTTCGATCAACCGGTTCATCTTCTCGAAACTCAATACTATAGACCCATTCAGGGGTATCGAACCGCCTGTCATGCCGGTGCCCGCACCCCGCGGTGTAAGCGATATCTCATTCCGGTGGGCATATCGCATAATCTTAACCGTTTCGTCCGTATTTTTAGGCCAGATAACTGCCGATGGATGCCTCTCGAGTCCCGAGGCGTCAAATCCATAACATGTCAGGTCTTCCGGCTCTAATGATAGCTTTATATCCGGCAAGACATCGATAATCTTATTTATTGAATAACTGCCATTTACCATATTTCGTGTTTATCTTATCCTCAGCGTATTGGTATGGCAGAGAGCAAGGGCGAGTGCATCTGCACTGTCCGCAGAAAGTTTAATATTTAAATTCAGAACCTTCTCAACCATTGTCTGAACCTGATGTTTCTCTGCCCTGCCATAGCCTGCAATCGCCTTTTTCACTTCTAAGGCGCTGTACTCAAATACCGGAAGCCCGATGGAGGCTGCTGCAACCAGGGTTGCTCCTCTTGCCTGTCCCAGCGTAAGGGCTGCCTTTATACCCTTTGCAAAAAAGACTTTTTCGATCACGATCTCATCAGGAGAATATTCTTTTATTATATCGAAAAGACCATCGTATAGCTCCTTAAGCCTGACATGTAGAGGTTGTTTAGAAGACAGGACAATCCTTCCCGATGCAACATATGCCGTGTCAATAGGCAGCGTTTGTGCCGGTTTACTGTTTATCGCATTCTGTTTTCGGTATACTGCCTTTATTACCCCGTAGCCGCATACAATACTTCCGGGGTCCACACCGAGTATAATCTTTGACTTATTTTTTTCTTGGTGCCTCAAATAATATCTCCTCCACCATCTGGCAGAGGACGTGGCCGAGGGTTATATGGGTCTCCTGTATCCTTGGTGTGCTGTCAGAGGGGACAATGAATGCATAGGTGGCCTTTGATGCGAATTTTTCCCCTTTAGCCCCTGTAAATGCGATAGACTTTATCTTTTTCTTTTTAGTTACTTCCAATGCCTTTAACACATTAGCGGAGTTTCCACTTGTGCTGATTGCAATAACAATATCGCCTTCATCTCCTAAGGCCTTCAATTGTCTTGCAAAGACGTCCGAATAATCATAATCATTTGCGATAGCAGTGATAATCGCCATGTCGGTGTTGAGTGAGATTGCAGGAAGGCCTGGCCGCTCTTTCTTGAACCTGTTTACAAATTCGGCAGCTATATGCGAGGCGTCCGTAGCGCTGCCGCCGTTTCCGAACAAAATAAGTTTTTTGCCGTCGTTAAAGGCGTCTGCTATGACCTTTGAGACCTCGGATATGGTATCGATGTTATCCTTTGCAAATTTCTCCTTAACGGTTATGCTTTCCTCAAATGCCTTTAATATTTTTTCCTTCATCTGTCGATTCCTCTGGTAAGTGGTACAGAAATCCTGTATAAATTATAGAGTAATTTAATAAGACCTCATATGTCAATTTAAAATTGTTTTGGTGTTCTTTTTAAACCCCTAAAACAGATTTAGAAATAATAAGAAAATTAAAAAACCCTTCTGGTCAAAGGGAATTGAACTAGCAAATCAAGAACTGTTATATTTATCTATGGGAGGCAAATCATCAAGGAAAGATTTTACAAAAAAGATGCACGATGCAGGATACACGATACACGATAAAGAAAATCCTACAGCGTACATCATGGATCGTGAATCATGCATCGTGAGTCGTGTATCATGGATCATGTATCTTGCATCGTTCTTTTCCGTCGTCCTCGCCATGAAGACAAAGGAGATTGCATTCACACTTCCGATTGTGATTACTCTTTATGAATTCATGTTCTTCAACGATTCACGATTCACGGTTTAAAAGGATTTTATATTTAATCCCGGTATTCCTTACCATGCTGATTATACCATTGACTTTTATAGGGACTGATAAACCGATAGGCGGGTTAATAAGCGATATTGATGAGGATACGAGGTTTCAAACAAAGCTGTCGAGATGGGATTACCTCTTTACACAGCCCAGAGTTATACTCACATATATAAGATTATTTTTCTTGCCGGTAAATCAGAATCTTAATTATGACCTTCCGGTATTCAATTCATTTTTGGAACCCGCCGTAATCCTATCGTTTTTGCTTCTTCTGGCAATCCTCGGTCTTGGCATATACCTATGGGTTAAAGGTTTCAAGGTTCAAAGGGTTCAAGGGTTAAAGGTTGAAGGGTCTGAGGGGTCAAACAATCAACTTTCAACTGTTAAACCTTTAAACTTTAAACTTATTTCTTTCGGCATCT
>JACQXD010000100.1 GCA_016208875.1 Nitrospirota bacterium | reverse complement strand
CGATAAAGAAATGAGGGGCTCCGCTCAAGAGGGTGGACAATAGGCGGCAGATGAGCATCTGCCGCCTATTCATCACGATTAATTATTATTCATTATATAAGTTGCCGCATTCATCAGTGTGGTTGCAGTATCTGTGTCGATATGTTTTCCCGACTGCGCTTCAACGTAATTAATGAACGCCTGCAACATATTATCCGCGGCCTGCTCATTTCCGCTTTCCATGGCAGAAGCGGCGTTTTCGAGCATTGATGTCAGAACATTAGCAGTTCCCCCATTGTCGATACTACCGTCATTAAGAAATTGTTGTATGGCTGCTATCAGACCATCGATTGTCAGAATTTTATGTCAAGGATTTTTTGGGGAACTTTTTGGCGAAGATTAGATGTCGTTGCCTAAAATGTTCCACGTGGAACAATTGTTTTTATGCCGGGTTTATTACCCGGGTGCAGAACGGCTTTTAATAAATTCCTCTATTGTCCGTCTTCCGGCATCACTGATATCCGTAAATTTTATACCGTATTGTTTAACGTCCGATGCAGGCTTTTTAATTGTTCTTACAATTTCACCCATAACGGAAATGGTTGCACTACTCATTAAAAAGAAAGAGCAATGGACAACATCTCCTATATTCAATGCCTTCCTCGTTTCTATAAGGAAACCGGTTGTGCTTATATTTACCGTGGTCGCAGTAAACTTGACCTGTCCTTTTTCCCCTTCGACGCTTATATTTACAAATACCCTGTAAGCCTTGCGCACTGCTACGCCGAGAAGATTAATTGCCTTTTCGAGAAGAATATCGGGTTTAATGGGCTTTGTAACATAGTCATTGGCGCCGCAGATCCTACATCTTGCAATATCATTTTCACGAGGCCTTGTTACCATAAGAACAGAAACGAACTTAAGGTCAGGGGCTCTGCGTATTGTCGAGCAAAGCTCGTCACCGGTCATCCCCGGCATCTCAAGGTCGATAACCATAAGATCTGCTTTAACGTTCTTGTGAAGAGAAAGTGCCTCTTGACCCGATGATGCCGTGAATATCTGAACATCGGATCTACTCAAAATATTTTTTTCCTCTTCCACAAAAGGTCTAAGGTCATCAACAATCAGTATCTTTTTCAAAATTGCTCCTTAGTAAAAATTCGACATCGTTTATAAAAACAAAAACATAATAGTATACTATAAATCAAGAGTCCTGAAAAAGACCACATCCAGGTTTGTCGGCTCTCCTACTTGACCAAAACATGCATTAAACTTTAGAATTAAGATTCCAGAGGGCCCATAGCTCAGTTGGTAGAGCTACCGGCTCATAACCGGTTGGTCCCAGGTTCGAGTCCTGGTGGGCCCATTTTTTATTCTCGACTTTTATCTTAAGACGGAGGTTGTGTGCAAGAAAATATAAAGCTTCTTATCGAACTTCAGACTATAGACTCCATTATTCTTAAAGAAAGGAATATTATTGATCTAATGCCTGCCAAACTCCTTTCTGCCGATAAATCGCTTAAGGAAAGTCAGTCTCTTTCCGATAAACAGAAACAGAAATATGACCTTTTAGAAAAAAAGAAAAAAGATAAAGAGAGATTGATTGAGGATATAGACGAAAGGGTAAAAAAATTAAAATCCCGTACGGCAGATATAAAGACCAATAAAGAATATCAAGCACATCTCAAAGAGATAGAATCTGCGGAAAAAGAACGCTATGCAATAGAGGATGAGACCCTTTCTATAATGGAGGAACTCGATACAATAAACAAGGGATTGAAAACAGAGGAAGCTGCATTAAAGGCCGAAAAAGATAAGATCGAAATATTCAAAAAAGAGGTAGAGGAAGAGATAGCCGAAGCGGAGAAAAAATTGGGTGAATTTAAGATAAAGAGAACTACTGTAGTCGGTTCGATGGATCCGGAAACGTATGACGACTACATGGTGATCCTTGAAGCATGTAATGGGCTTGCAGTGGTGGAGGCACGGGATGAGATATGTCAGGGCTGCTATATGAATATACCGCCGCAGATGTTTGTGGAGATTAAGAAAAACGAAGATATAATTCAGTGCCAGCAGTGCAGAAGGATATTGTACTGGAAAGAACAGAATGATGTGAAAGATTAGTGCCTTCTGTGGTGAGTATGTGCTTTTCTGATAATCTTCACGGTGCTTGCCTGCGGGCCTTTTTCCCCTGCCTCTTCTTCAAACCTGACCTCCATGCCGATCTTAAGCCTTTCAAAACCGTCAAGTACACTGTTGTGATGGAAGTATATTTCCCTTCCACCGAATCCCTGAATAAACCCATAACCTTCTTTGGGAAAGAGCTTCGAGACAACGCCGTGTGGAAGCAGGTCGTGATCTTTCACATCCCTGTATCGCATAAGGGCATATTCCTCGAGCTGGCGCGCGGCGTCTTCAAAGACATGGTGAACTGCAACAAATATGTCTTCATGACTGTGATGAAGCGGATGCTCCCGGCTTACCACTATCTGCTTATTCGGAACGGTTAGTGTTACGGCAGCCTTGTATAAATTACCCTCTTTATGGTGTTTATGGGGCTTCTCGACAACAACACGGCAGCTAATAATCCCGTCAAAGTGCTGATCCAGTTTATCAGCCCATTTCCTGATCTCTTCATCGAGAACGTCTTCGTAAGGAGAGACGTCACGGAAAACTATCTTAAGGGGTACCTGCATAATCAAATGCTATCAACGAATCTTTCCCATGTCAATAGGGAATGAAACTTGAAAATACATTCGATAACTTTAAAAGATTATTTCTTCCCCTTCATAGAAACAACCAGAACTGCGCATGGTGCATGACCGATTACCCTTGAAGCAACGCTTCCCATCATGAGCCTCTTCAATCCGGTTCGTCCGTGACTTCCCATGATTATCATCTTTACTTCCTTTTGGGCAGCCTCATCGACTATATATTGATAAGGTTCTTCTCCCTGATGTATGATAGTCTCACAATCAAGACCTTCTTTTGAAGCAATGGACTTTACCCATTCGAGGTGTTCCCTCATCTCTTTTTCGGCCTTTTCAACGATCTTCGGTGCAAGGGCTTCGTACTCTTCATTTACCTCCACTACCGATACTACGAATAACTTGCTCGAACATGCCTTTGCAATGGCAATTCCTTCATTAATAGCAGCCTTGCTGAATTCCGAACCGTCCGTGGCTATCAACAACCTTTCAAATCCGGGAGTAGGACATACTTGCTTGTTGGTCATATTAGTGCCCTCCTGACTTCAAGATTCCGCTTGCTGCAAGAACAAGCACTGCTACTTCAAGGATAGCTATCACCACATATGACGTATCCTTTTTTCTTATAAGTATAGGCAATATCACAAGATAACACAAAATGCTCAGGCCTCCAAGCATCGCTATCCCTACAAAATTAAGATAATCTCCCTTGCCGATTATGGATACCCAACCCCAGCCGGTCGGCACATTGAAGGTCTCATTGAACTCATGTGCTCTCATGCCCCAGTACGGCACAGTTGAACCTTGAGGAACTTCCGAGAGTTTTTCGATCGGCACATAACTTGGCAGTAGTCCCGATACATAGGCGATAAAAGTAACTATGAGCAGGGCAAGCCCTATCCACATCCCGATACTTAAAACACCTGCATATGCAAGCTGTTCTTCCGAAGCCTTGTTTCTATCTTCCGTCATATTTTTCCTCCACATCTGTAATCAATGATACATGATACACGATTCATGATTCATGATTCATGATTTTTGAATCTATCCTGTATCGTGTATCTTGTATCGTGTATCCTATTCTTATTTCCATATCCCAAGGCCTTTTAATAAAGCCCTTAACCCGGCAAATAAAAGCAAACCTATAACCATCCATTTGATCGCCTTGGGTTTTGCCCTTGCAAGTATCTTCACACCTACCATAGAACCGAGCATTATTCCTACGATGGAAGGAACAACGATCATAGGGAGCACCGCGCCTTGATTGAGATATACCCATGCTGCGGATGTATCCGTTATAGAAAGCAGGAACTTGCTTGTTGCAACCGATATCTTCAGAGGCGCTCCCATCAGAAGATTCAGTACAGGGACATTCGCCCATCCGGCTCCAAGTCCGAACATTCCTGCCATTATACCGATGACGATGAATAAAGCCAATCCTTGAGGTGTTCTGTGTATGTGCCACTCAACATCCTGCCCGAGGGACTCTTCCCTATAAATCCCCATTATAGCCAATGACTGTGAAAGGTTGTCAGGCTTAGGAACTTTCGGAAAATCCGATTTTTTTGCCGTGGCCATTATTAGGACAATTAGCAGGATTGTCGCTCCGAGAAGGATGTTGACTACATTCGGTTTCAGTGCAAGACCGATCATTGCTCCGACAATAGCAGCAGATGATGCAATAAGGGCAACTGGAATGGCCAGCCTGAGGCTGGCGAGATTTCTTTTTAGAAGCCCTGGTCCGGCTGCAAGCGCTCCGGCAAGTGCAACCAATAATCCTGCGCCTCTTACAAAATCAATGCTGAAAGGGAAAAATCCGCCTACAATCGGTACAAATAAAACCCCTCCTCCAACACCGCCGAGAACTGCCAATATCCCAAGAACAAACGTGACGACAAACAGCACGAGCGGCCATACCCACCATGGAGTGGTGGATGTCGGGACCGCCTCTTTGGCAACCTCCTGCCCCCCTGACGCAAACGCAGGAAGGCTCAAAGATAAAACCAATAAAGAGAAAAAAATAATCTGTGAAATCTTAAGAATTTTTTTTGAATTGACCAATCCTGTATCCTCCTTAGCTTTTCAGAATTGTTTCATTTAGCAATATTGCGTTAACTATTGAAACGGTTTATATAATAACTCCATCGCTATAACAGGGTCAAGGGAAAGATGATATTAAATTTTTATCAGCGTATAAGGAATTGTTAAGTCATGCCTTATTATTCTTCCACCATCCATAATACCACTCTCCCAAAAGAATTGTCATAATCGCAAGTCCTATCCCTGCAATTACATCAATAACGTAATGATATCTGCAGTACACGGTAGAGAATATGAGTAATGCAACCAAAGGGAGGAATATCCGGAAAAGCCTTTTCTTAAATCTATACGAAAGATAAAGAACCGTAAGGGCAATCCCCGTATGCCCGCTCGGAAATGCGTCTCTCTTTATGCCTTCGATTTTATTTAGGAGATTTTTTATTGGTTCCGCAATAAAAAGACCCTGTAATTTTTGACTCTGGAGATGGTCAAGTGTAAATCTCGGTCCAATTGCAGGCCATATTATATAACCGACGTATGAGAGATAAAAACAGAACAATATAATAAATAACGTTCTGTCGAAATCCTCTCTTTGACCATTCTTCAGCAGCGAGATGCCCATAGTTATAGGGAGAAAATAATAAGTAGAATATGCTATTTGGAGTATATCCGTTAGAAAAGGGTTCGTGATCGCTTCGAGCATTACCGTCGGGTGGTTATTAAAAAACATATAGTCAATCTCGATTAGGAGGGGATCTATATCGTCAGGATTCACATAATGGACAACCCCTCCAAGACTATCAAATAATATGAGCACACTGATTACAGGGAATAGAAGGTCATATGTAAGCCTCACTAATTTGTTTTTGTCTTTAACTTTAATAAGAATAAGCTGGGCAATAAGCAGCGAAATATAGATCGATATCAAGATCAGTCTGTTCGGTATTACCGAATTAAAACTTAGCGTGATTACTAATAAAACACCGATGAAGATTATCGTTACTGCATCCGCCGGTCTTAATCTAAATATAATCCCCAATTCTTTTATCACCTATCGTTATATTTCATATTGCATAGAGAAGGGGACTGTCTTTGAGCGGATTTATTTTGCCGATATTCAGATATTTATTAAAATAAATTAAAGAGGCAAAATACCTCGGAGGTCGAAGACCGAGAATGAGCGAAAAGATTGTCCCCTTCTCTATTCCTTTTCTAAACATACCCTACAGTTTATTTAATGCCCTTCTCTTTGTCTTTTCTTTTTTAGAAAGCCTCCCGGGATTTCCCTTTTTCCGGGATACGTCCTCGTCTTCCTCTAAAAGAGCAAAGTCTCCTGCCACGTTTCCGGATTTCTCGATACCATTTAAAAATTCCTCTGAGGATATTGCAACAGAGCCGCATGACCATGCATGGTCTGCTATATCCCTGTCGGAAGAAACAACAATCCATTGACGATTATTATCGGAAGAGATTATCCTTTTAATAACAGAATCCGCCTTTTCTCCAAGCCTCGAATAGATCACGATTACCCCGCCAACAACAGACCTGTTCTCCACACCGCTCCCATTTTTCCATCCATCGAACACAACCGTAATGTCGTGCCCCTTATTTTTTTTATACTCAACAAGGGAATCTATAAGCCTCTGTCTCTGAACCTCGAGGTCTTTATGATATATACCTATAAGATTATAGCCGTCTATTATTATCGAGGAAATAATAACCTCCGTTTGTGAATATTATACTCAAATCGGATTCCATTCTCCATTATAGTATAATAAATTAATGCTTAAAGACCGAGATTATGACGTGATTGTTATTGGAGCAGGCCATGCAGGCTGCGAGGCTGCACTTGCTTCATCCCGGATGGGACTTTCCACATGCCTTATCACAATGAATCTGGACACAATCGCGCAGATGTCGTGCAACCCTGCCATCGGAGGGCTTGCAAAGGGACATCTTGTACGCGAGATAGACGCCCTCGGCGGCGAGATGGCAAAAGTGACGGATAAGGCAGGGATACAGTTCAGGGTATTAAACAAGTCAAAAGGGCCTGCTGTGTGGTCATTAAGGGTACAGGCAGACAGAGTCTTATACAGACTCCTGATGCGAAAGGTCCTTGAATCACAGCAAAACCTCGATATAAAGCAGGCGTCCGTAGAGAAGATAGTTACAGAGGACAACAAAATAAAGGGCATCCTTACATCTCTCGATGTTTTTTACGGTGCTGCTGCCGCAATAGTGACAACAGGGACCTTCCTTAAGGGGTTGATCCATATCGGTCTCGATAACTTTGCCGCCGGGAGGGCAGGCGAATTTCCATCCGTCGGACTTTCGGGATCATTGAAGGAACTCGGATTTAAGATGGGTAGATTGAAAACCGGGACGCCGCCAAGGCTCGACGCAAGGACAATCGCCTTTTCAAAGACAGAACCACAATACGGAGATGAACCTCCGATGCCATTTTCACACAACACCGAAAGGATCACGAATCCTCAACTGCCATGTTATATAACATATACCAATTCCGAGACTCACAGGATAATCCTCAACAATCTCGATCGTTCACCGCTTTACAGTGGAAGGATCAATGGGATCGGACCAAGGTACTGTCCCTCTATAGAGGATAAGGTCGTCAGATTTTCGGAGAGGCCGCGGCATCAGGTCTTCTTAGAGCCCGAGGGTCTCGAGACAAAGGAATATTATGCAAACGGTATATCCACCAGCCTTCCATATGATGTTCAGGTGAAGCTTGTGCGTACCATACCCGGACTTGAAAATACCGAGATAATGCGGCCGGGGTATGCAATAGAGTACGACTTTGTTTTCCCGACACAGCTCAGGCAAACCCTTGAGACAAAATTAATCGAAGGACTCTTTCTCGCAGGCCAGATCAACGGCACATCTGGATACGAGGAGGCGGCTGCTCAGGGACTGATGGCAGGGATAAACGCATCCTTAAAACTAAGAGGGGAAGAGCCTCTGATCTCTTAAGACATGACAATGCCGATCTCAGATTGATGAAAAAGGGGTTCAAGATCGGTCTTATCGGGGATAATGACTACAAAAAATTTGAAGAGAAAAGGAGTCTCATATCCGAGGAACTTGAGAGGATCGGGAAGACAAGGCTTAAGCCGTCAGTTATCAATGATGCACTTGCAGCCATCAATGCCTCTCCGGTATCCGAAGACATAAGTCTCGAACAACTTCTCAAGAGACCGGAAATAGGCTATGGTTTTATAAAGAGATTTTCTCCTTCTGAAAAAGCCCTTACTGCCGATATAGAAAAACAGGTTGAGATACAGACAAAATACAGCGGCTACATTACCAGACAGTTAGAGATGGCGGAAAAACTTAAAAAGATCGCGGCAAGGAAGATCCCTAACGGATTTGACTATACTTCGGTGAACGGTCTCTCAAAAGAGATTCTCGGTAAACTTCAGCATGTAATGCCTACCGATCTTGGTCAAGCAGGCAGGATCCCCGGCGTCACTCCTGCAGCGGTATCGCTCTTACTCATAAGTATCGAGAAGAAGAGAAGGCATGAGGATAGAAAGAAGATTTAATATTATAAGTCTGCTGATCCTTGCGGGTTTCTTATCGGCCCATGTCTCTTTTTATCTTATCCCTTTACACATACCCGGTATTAGTGAATCCGTACTGTGCTTTGCAGAGTGTGTAATACTCCTGATAATCGCCATAGGGATTATGCACGGATACGTTTCAAAAAGCATTGTCCGTCCCATTAGAAATTTATATAAGGGCAGTTCGGAAATAATAGCCGGAGGGAATTTCAGTAATACGATTGATATAAAGACAGGTGATGAAGGACGAGGCCATAGAAGAACTGAAAAGGGAGGCCGGGTTACAATTCGACCCGATGGTGGTAAATGTATTTATCAATTTATTAAGCCGGAAAGAAAAAGATACCTTGAGACAAAATACCGGCCTTGACTAAATATATATCTTAAAGTTTAAATAACATAATGCAAAAAATAATTCTGCTGCTTTTATCAATCATTCTTATCGTATCGTGTTCGAAAAAACCGTCCGTAAAACCCGATGAAACATTCGAGGTCGAGAGGGCATGGGAAAAGGCAAATGAGCTCATGGCGAAAAAGGATTATGAAGAGGCAAGAACGGCCTTTCTCGAGATCAAGAGCAGGGACCTCACAAAAAAGTACGCCCCTCTCGCACAACAGAGGATCGCAGAAATATATATCAAGGAAGAGGATAACGACCATGCCATCGAAGAGTACAGGAAGTTTTTAGAGATATACCCTGAAGATAAATTTGCACCTTACGCCCAGTACCAGATTGCTATGATATATTTCAACCAGATAGAGAGTCCGGATAGGGGTTATGGTGCAGCGTCGAGGGCACTCGAAGAATTCGAGAGGCTGAAGAGATTGTTTCCGAGAAATCCATATAAGGAGGAAATTGCGGTTAGGATCGAAAAAAGTAAAGAGACACTCTCCGATCATGAATTCGGTGTAGGCACTTTTTATTATAAAAAAGAATCTTACGATGCGGCTATCAAAAGATTTGAGGGACTCCTCCAAAGATTCCCCGGTTTTAAACAAGAAGCGGATGTTCTATATCACCTTGCATTGTCATATAAAAAGCTCGGCGAAAAGAAGAAGGCTGAGGAATATTTCAAACTCCTAATAGAAAAATATCCGAATAATAAGCTTGTGCCGGAAGCAAAAAGCGAACTGTTATCCATTAAACCGTGAAGCGTAAAGCCTAAATTATTAATCTTCGCATAATAATGTGGACATTGAATATTTATAAAATCCCTCCTTACCTCCCTTTGCCAAAGGGAGGAATAATACCCCTCTTTGGCAAAGAGGGGCGAGGGGAGATTTTCTGAATAATGTCTATTCAATTATGAGACCCTTAATAAATACAAAACCCGTATCGTCTGTTACGCCTGTGTATTATCCTGTTTTTTTAAGATTAAAAAACAAAAAATGCGTTGTAGCCGGCGGAGGCAGGGTTGCAGAAAGAAAAGTCTTATCACTGCTTAAGGCAGGGGCGGTAATAACCGTGATAAGCCCAACGCTGACGCAGAGATTAAAAAAAGAAGGTTCCGGTGGAAATATAAAATATATTCCACGCGGATATAAAAAAGGTGATCTTCGGAATGCATTCCTTAGAAAGGATCTCGAAAAACTCTACAGCCCTGAGTTTGGGAAATATCTGAACTCTCTTAAAAAATTACGCGCAAAGGCTATGATTGAAATTAAGGATAAAAAGAAAAGGGGGAGGTTTTTGAAAAAACTGGCGACAAAAGAGATAATAAAAAAATTCCGAACAAATTCTTAGAAAGAATACTCATGAAAACTCACGTGACTCCCATCATCGTAGTGGGACTAACCTCGATCCTCATGCAGATAACGGCCTTGCGGCAGCTCATGTCGGTATTCTCAGGGAACGAACTCGATATCGGTATAACCCTCTCTGTCTGGCTTTCAGCAGTAGGAATAGGAAGTTACGCAGGCCACAGGTTCAAAATAAAACACGCATTCGGAATATCCTTTTTACTAATTGCTTTTCTGGTTCAGCCCACGGTTATCTTCAGCGACTTAATTAGACTTATTTTTTCTCTTGAGCATGGCGAGACGATCCCTCTGACAACTGTAATAATCTCGACAATCATCGCCATTACACCTATATGTTTTATCCTCGGTTTCCAGTTCCCGTTAGCCGTTTCTCATCTGAAAGGCGATTCTTCAAAGGCGTACGGCCTTGAGGCGATAGGTGCTTTTATCGGCGGCACCTTATTCACTTTAGTGCTATCCGGCAGAGTTAACCCCTTTGTCCTTTTGCTTACCGTCAGTCTAATAAATGCTCTTATAGCATTATCCCTTCTTAGAAAGAAATTTCTCATTGTCCTTTTTTTGATCCCCCTCCTTCTTTATCTTGGAACCGATAGGATAAACAGATCAATTCAATGGAAGGGCTTTACCCTCGTCAAACGGGTAGAATCGAAATACGGGGAAATAAGGGTCTTAAATGAAAAAGGGCAGGCAAATGTGTATGGGGCCGGGAAATTCCAGTTTTCATATCCCGACCCTCAGGCAGAGGAATTGAAGGCACATCTGCCGATGTCGCTTCATCCTTCTGCCGGCAGCATATTGTTAGTAGGAGGTTCTCCCGCTGTTTTAAGGGAGTTCCTGAAATACCCGATAGCCGGTATAGACTTCGTAGAGATAGATGCGGAGATGATAAATGTTTCATTAGATATCCTCAATAAAAAAGACAGGGATTATCTCGATGATAAGAGGTTGAAGATAATAACGGTGGATGCAAGGAGATTTATAAAGACATTAAATCGCCCGCATTATGACCTAATCGTTTTTAATCTCCCCGAACCTTCCACGGCAAACATAAACAGGTTTTATACGGTTGAGTTCTTTAGAGAGGTAAGGAGTGCATTAAAACAGGACGGCGAGCTATTATTATCCCTTCCAACGGCATTCGGTTATGTAGGGAAAAGGATGCAGACGGCTAACGGCTCTATATATAATTCGCTAAAAAAAGTTTTTCGGCATGTCGAACTCTCATCCGGGGAATATGGCATCCTGATCGCTTCCGATACCTTTATCAATACCGATCCCGGATTACTCGAAGACAGGTTCTCTAAAAAAGGGATCGAAACAAAATATTTTCACCCCTATATATTAAGAGACGCCTTTTCTCCCTTAAAAGTGAATATGGTTAAGGAAAGGCTCGGAAAGGTTAAAGCGGTGAATGAGGATCGTAGACCTGTTGCCTATTTATATAATCTGATGTTATGGGCGGAGATACAGAAAGGCAATGCCCTGATGTTTATCCTCGATTACGGCAACCCTCTGGTGACCTTTGCAGCCGTCTTATTCTTCATCGGAGCCGTTGTTTCATGGAGAAAAAAAGTATCTCTTTATTACTCCATCTTTACAACCGGATATTCTGCCATGGCGTTTTCAATGATAATAATCCTCTGTTACCAGACGGTATTCGGGTATATCTATGAGGTGATAGGCCTTATAACGGCAGTCTTTATGATCGGGGTTGCAGCAGGCGCTTATATCGGTAAAGGGATAAAAAGACCTTTGAGGGGTTTTAAGCTGTTCGAGATATTAACTATACTGCTCTTAGTCTCTTCTCCGGTTTTTTTTACAAGGGAGATTTTATTCTATACGTTGAGTTTTTTGACCGGCGTGATCGCAGGTGCGGAATTTGCGGCGGCAAATCAATTGATGAAGGAGGGCGTTTCCGCACGTGTTGCAGGACAGCTTTATGCCTTTGACCTTGCAGGCTCTTTTTTAGGTGCTCTTCTGACGGCAATATTCTTTGTGCCTTTATTCGGAATTCAAAACACGATCCTCTTTGTGGTATTGATAAAGATAATGTCTCTAAGCCTACTTTTTTTGATAAGGAATGGAGGTTAGCTAATAAGGAGAGAGGGTTAAGGCTGAAAGATGTGTATTATATTTGCTTGAAACAATTTTTTAAAAGCATTATTCTATAATTAGAAGCAAAACGAAGGAAGGTGAAAGCAAATGCCAAAAACAATAACTTTGCGGTTAGAAGATGAAATTTACAAGAAATTCAGCGATGCTGCAAGCGATGAACACAGAAGCATCTCCAATCTGATAGAAACGCTCGCCTTAAAAAAACTGGATGAGGATATGCTTGTTGATGACTTTGAAATGAAAGAAATATTTTCAAATACAAGACTGCTTAAGAAGCTTGAGAAGGGGCATAGCCACGCAAAAATGAGAAAGGGCAGGTTGGTTGGATAAGTACAGAATTTTTGAGACTGAACAGTTTCTTGTAGACCTGACAAAAGATTTCGAGGGTCAGGGTGAAAGGATCCGGAAGAAATTAGTGGAGTATGTATATCCCCGATTGCGTAACAATCCATATCTCGGAAAAAATATCAAGAAATTAAAAAACTACAAGCCCGACACATGGCGATACAGGATCGGGAATTACAGGTTTTTTTATGAGATTAATGAAAAGGAACGCATGGTTTACATGATAGCAGCCGATTCCCGTAAAGATAGTTATTGAAGCATAAAAATCTTTTCTTACATTGATAACAACGGAGAAGTTTTTAGCGGGGAAGAGGGAGAGGGACAGGTTGTGAGTACTTTTTAATTGAAGATCTTAATTTGCAAAACGAGATACTTAAGAAGATGAAGGAGTTTGGAGACGCTAAGTTCTGACTTAAGCAAAAGCGGAGGCAGCATTTTCAAATGCGCAGTTAATCCACCCTCGACAACGCAAGTTCCATAGCGCAAAAGTCCATACAAAAAGGAAGCTATATCTTCTAACCTGCGAAGATAGCTTTTATGATAAAATAATCCTCAAAGGAGGTGGATGATGTTTAAGACTTTAGATCGCATAACTATTGACCCTGAAGTATTTCGGGGACAGCCCTGCATAAGAGGCATGAGAATACCTGTAACCCTAATTCTTAAACTTCTTGCTGCCGGCAAAACTAATAAAGAAATAAAAGATGACTATCCTGAAATAGAGGAAGAAGACATTAAGCAGTGCATTGAATATGCAGCATGGCTCACAAGCGAAAAAAACGTTGCCATTGCCGGAAGTCATAAATGAAGTTTCTGGCAGACATGCCTATTTCGCCTAAAACAGTAAGTTATTTAAAATCCCTCGGACACGATATTTACCGGATAAGCGACAAGGGATTACCAAAAGCAAAAGACCATGAGATTGTAATGATTGAAGACGATAGATACCGTGTCAGAGAGTTGCCCATCCGTTAACAATGAATAACGACATCCTCTCTAACCTTTCCTCCCTCAAATCCGTCCTCGATGGCTATCGCCCGTTTTCGGACCATGTTGTAAAACAACTAAAAGACTATTATCGAATCGGGCTGACTTATACATCCAATGCTATCGAGGGAAATACTCTCACAGAATCAGAGACAAAGGTAATTATTGAAGACGGGATAACTATTGGCGGAAAGTCCCTGAGAGAGCATTATGAGGCAATTGGACATGCAAAGGCCTTTGACCATATTTACTCCCTTCTGGAAAAGCCGATTGTCGAGAAAGATATTTTATTTCTGCATAAGCTTTTTTTTGAACAGATAGATACCGGGAATGCCGGTATTTACAGAAAAAAGAATGTAATCATTACTGGAACGGATTATCTGCCGCCTGATTATCAGAAAGTGCCTGAACTGATGGAAAAACATATCGAGAACTTGAACCAAGATGTAAAAGGCAAGCACCCCCTTGAAGATGCAAGCGACCTTCATGCAGAATTTGAGTCAATCCATCCGTTCATGGACGGCAACGGAAGGATGGGAAGGCTTCTCCTGAGTATTTTTGCCATGAAAAACGGATACTGCCCTGTTATTATTCCGCCGATAAGGCGTGCTGAATACATAGATGCAATGCAGAAATCAAATAAGGGCAATTTAAACAGTTTGCGGACATTGGTTCTGAGCGTTATCTACGAGGAGATGAAGTCACTGAAGCGGCTTGTCGAGAGTCTGAGCAAATAACATTTATATACACCGGATAAGATATGAGCGCCTTTAGAATACTTTTATTAACAACGCTGCTCCTTTCTATCGCTGCGGGGTATATTCTGAATCCTGAAAAGCGTATTGATGAGAGGATATATCTCAAGGAGATAGCACCCGACATAATATTTTCCGGGGAAAAAGGCAATCCGCCGCATTATATCTCAAGTGAAGGCATCGCTGCATTTAATACCTATGACGTTACACCTTCTATCAGGGGATATGCAGGCCCGATAAAACTTCTCCTCGCATTGAACCCCGATGGAAAGATCACCGGGATAAAGATACTCGAACATAAAGAAACAAAAAATTATGTTCACTATATGGAGACCCAACAATACTTAAGCAGCTTTCTCGGCAAGGGCGTAACCGATAGATTTGAGATTGACAAAGACATAGACGGCATAAGCAGGGCTACTGTAAGTGTTGAGGCTATGGCAAAGACCGTAAGGGAATCTTCGCGAATAGTTGCCTCGAATGTCTACGGCATAGATACGGAACCGACAGGGATAAAGACAGCACATGATATAAAGTGGATATCATATCTGCTGCTGTTTTCTCTATCTCTCGCACTATATTTCATTACAAGGAAGACAAAAAAATTTCTTAGGATACGAGATGTATGTCTGGTTGCGGGTGTCTTTATTATCGGTCTTTATCTCTCAACACCGTTCTCTATACTCCATGTATTCAACCTTGTGCTTTTAAGGCCGTCTTCATCTATCCTCTGGTATGTCATCGTTGTCGGCACGATAATATCAATAATCATAGCCGGAAGAATTTACTGCGGATGGCTCTGCCCATTCGGTGCATTGTCCGAATTCATCGGAAGGCTCCCTTTTAAAAAATGGGTTGTTCCTATTGAGGCAGATGACGGATGGAGGCGGCTAAAATACTTTCTGCTTGCATCAATTATAATTACGGTTTTTATAACAAGGAAGATCGAGTTTGGTAACTATGAGACCTATGTTACGCTTTTTTCTTTCCACGGCAATTATCTTACATGGTCTCTCGTTGTTATAACACTTCTCGCAAATCTAAAAATAGAAAGGTTTTGGTGTAGGTATCTCTGTCCCGTTGCTGCATTCACAGGAATTTTATCACGGAAAGCAGGCGGTTATCCGAGCAGGCATGACTGCCCCATTGGAAATAAACCGATGCCCCTGATATCCGAATGTATAAGGTGCAATAGGTGCTACAAACCTCACTCACCCCACTGACTGAGGTTATCGGCTATAAAATCAATGATCTGTTTATGTTCTTCTTTGCCGTTGCCCGTAATCGAGATAGGCCGGCCAAAGACTATATGGATGGGTTTATTGCGGTTTATACGGCCTGCTTCTTTAATATACCTGCCTGTCCCCCAAAAATCCGTCTTAACGGCCACAGGCACAGCCTGCACACCCGACGCCCTTGCCAGTTTAACGCCGAGGGTATTAAATTCTTCGGGAACGAATCTTAGGCTTCTCGTACTCTGGGGAAAGATAATAATTGAGATCCCCTTTACTAATAACTCCTTCCCCTCTGTCATGACTGTTTGAAAATCTCCCCTCGGATTTTTCCTGCTTACAATGATAGGATTTCTTGCCCGCATTATAGGCCCGAATAAGGGGTGTTTTACCAGGCTGTCTTTAACCACAAAGGTGAGCTCCATATGGGGTGCGATAATGCAGGGTAATACTAAGGTTTCGAGGGTACTCATATGGTTACTGATAAAGACCACCGGTCTCTCTAAAGGATATATATTTTCCAATCCCCTCAGATGAAACCGCCCACCGCATTCCTCTATTAATTTGAATATCCTGTAAGAAGACTCTGCCCATGCCTTCCTATCGTAATAACCGTTAGTTGCCGTTGAGCGACTCCTGATGAATTCCCTCAGATAACCGCCTACAAAATACCACCGGGTATTAAGAAATAACCTGTCCCCGAGTCTGCGGGGTGTATTTTCAGGTGTGTCATAGGAAGATCCGGAGAAAAAAGATTCCATTTTGTTTTGACATATTACCATAGGTTTTGATGGTCAGGGTTCTTTATTCCGCAACAACAAAAAAGGCGGGTCGCCTCCGGCGACCCGCCTTTGATTCACCACGCATTACGCTTTACGCATAACGCATCACGGTTTGTTAGAAGCTCAGGACGAGAGAATGCATTGCCTGAATTATGTTTTTGTTGTTCGCCTCTCTTTCACTTGGAGTACCTGTAAGTACTGAATCCTCCCACCATTCTCCTGTGTCAAGATAACCGACCATAAAGGCATAGGTGAGATTCTTGTCTATCTTGTAGGCAATCTTTGCATCGAATTCCGTACCGATCTTCTTTGAGTCTACTGCTTTAGTTGCATTGAGAAGAAAGCCGTCAATAGACGCCATCAGGTCTTTCGTCAGGTTTGCATCGAGACCGAGTCTGAAATAAGTTGTGTTTGCTATACCGGATGAACGGCCGCCTGAATTGGCTAAATCCTGTGCACTTGCGGCTGTCCTTGTTGTGTACTCATAGATCTGGGTATAGTGAATATCATTGCCTGATGTGACCTGAAACTCCTTGTTCTTACTGTCGGCTGCATCGTCGTCGCCGCTGCCGTAGGCAAACTGACCCCTTATGGTTACAGGATCCATCTTGTAACCGAGGCCGAGGAGGAATCCGTAGCCGCCAAATTCCGTAGTTGGGCTCTCATCACCGAACTGAAGGTCAAGCTCTGTATTGTAAGAGAGACCTGCCAGCATCCCGTTTGCATGAAGCCCGAAGTTTGAGAATGCAAGTTCACCGTCCGAATAATTCACATGCGAAAAGTTGGCGCCGAGGGTGTTGTCCTTATCGAGTTTATACACCAAAAGGCCAACATAGCCGTCGATATCGGCCGCACTGTTCGTAGCAGAAGTAGCCTCTGAAAGTTTTGCAGTGAGCAGTCCTACATGGAGTTCCTTTGACGGATCCATAAAGAAGACTATTGCATCGTCACCGAACTTTGTGTGATCCAAGAACTGTTTTTCACCGAGTGCCAGAGGCATATGACCTATCTTGAGGCCTGCAGGAATTCCGAGGAGTCCGGATCCTTTATGGAGAATCCACGCCTCGAGAATACTGATAACACCGCCCTGCTTGCTATTGAGGTTTCCCCATGTATTGGAGTCACCCGTGCCCGAGCTTGTCTCGAGTGCAACATAACCACTTGTGTTTTGGGTTACATCTGCCATAAGCCTCAGCCTTACCCTCTCGTCGTACCAGCCCTGAGAAACACCGTCTGTCGGGGTTGATATTGCCCTTCTGGTTCCGGAGGCATTATCCAGATACCAGCCTCTAACCCTCAATTCGCCACCCAGTGTGATCTTTGTGTCGTCCTTTGCGGTTACTGCATCAGCAAGGGCACTGGCTGCAAAACCGAGAACAAAAACTGCAGCTAAAATTATAGTTAAATACTTCTTCAATTTGCTAACCCTCCTTTTTATTTTTGTGTTATCTAAGGATTTCGTCCTGCTGTACAGGACATTTTCGTGATTCGGCGTCTGTTACCGATTCACCCTCTTTTTTTACGTCGCACTCTATTCCTCTACATCACCTCCCCATAAACGGGTCTCAGCCTCCAATGGAAGCCTCTTAGTAATTTTAAAAGCCCGAACGAATATATTTTCAAGATACAGCATTTTGCAAAATTGTATATTTACTCAATACTTTTTGTCAAGCTTTTTATTTTGTTTATTACCCAAAGCAACCGGCGTCTTATAAAAAAATTTATATATGCAAGAAAAAGGCCAATAATGAGCTTTGAGTTTTGAGTTATAAGTTAATAGTTAAAAATCGGTAAGTTATGATATTTTATTCGCTATACACTATACACTATTCACTATCTTTAAATGTGGATTCGATGCAACATTAGTAGATGCAAAAATAGGACAGAGGAATTTAGCCTGCACATACACACTGTGCGACGGGTGGGCTTGTTGATTTAATCCGGGTTCATCGGTTAGAATTTTTAGACATCCTTATTTCTGGAGAGATGTCCGAGAGGCCGAAGGAGCACGACTGGAAATCGTGTGTGCGCTAATACCGCACCGTGGGTTCAAATCCCACTCTCTCCGCCATACCCTTTTGCTATAATAAAAACTTATCAATTATTGATAGAGATTAGTAATGGCAGATGAAGACCTTTTAAGATTAAAGATAGACAAATCCGGTACAGCTATCAAGCCGAAGGGTCACAGAAAATTATTTCGCTGGATTTCGGTATCGCTGTCTATAATTTTTATAGGACTTCTTTATTTCATCGGGATATTTACACCACCTGTTAAAGTGGAGGTTGCTACTGTTGCGCAGATTTATCCATCCCAGACCTTTACTTCGCTGAATGCCAGCGGTTATGTAGTTGCCCAGCGTAAGGCCTCCCTTGCATCAAAAACTACCGGCAGGCTCGAGTGGCTGGGAGTGGAGGAAGGAGACAGGGTCAAGAGCGGTCAGATCATAGCCCGTCTCGAAGGGAATGATGCACTGGCTGCTAAAAAACAGGCGGAGGCTAACCTTAACAATGTACGTTCTTCCCTCGATGAGGCAAAGGCCGAGCTCGATGCAGCAGCACTCAATTATAATCGTTACAAAGAACTTTTATCCGAAGAACTCATATCGAAGGCAGATTATGACGCCGCATATGCCCGTTATAAAAAGGCAACGGCAGCAACGGCCGGCGCCGAATTTGCCATAGCCGCGGCAATGGCCGCTCTCGATGCAGCAGAAGTTGCCGTGGAGTATACCCTTATCCGCGCACCGTTTGATGCAGTGGTATTGACTAAAAATGCAGATGTAGGAGATATAATAACACCGCTCGGTGCTGCTGCAAATGCAAAGGCTGCTGTCGTTACCATCGCCGATATGTCCTCTTTACAGGTAGAGGCTGACGTCTCGGAATCGAATCTTGAAAAGATAAGGCTGCGGCAGCCGTGTGAGATACAACTCGATGCCCTGCCGGAATCGAGATTCATCGGTGAAATGCATATGATAGTTCCAACTGCCGACCGCACGAAGGCCTCGGTAATGGTCAAGATAAAATTTTTAGACAGAGATAATCGCATACTGCCCGAGATGAGTGCGAAGGTTGCGTTTCTTCAGAGAGCGGTTAAGCCCGAAGAACAGAAACCGCATATAGCAGTCAATCCTGAATCCATCACTGACCGAAATGGAAAGAGGTCGATCTTTCTCGTAAAAGAAAACCGTGCCCTAGAGACCCCGGTTACAGTCGGCATACGGATTGGAGACATGGTCGAAGTCTTAAGCGGAGTCTCGGTAGGAGACAGGGTAGTTTCGAGGCCGTCGAACAAATTAAGAAGCGGCTCAAAGATCAGGGTTGCGGAAAAGTGAAAATATGGGATCCAACCCGCCCATTGTCGAGATAAAAAATCTTTTTAAGTCATACCACCGGGGCAGCCAGATACTGCCTGTTCTTCAGGACATCACCCTCGATATAGCCGAAGGTGAATTCATGGCCCTAAAGGGACCTTCGGGTTCGGGGAAGAGCACGCTGCTGAATCTGATAGCAGGGATCGATAAGGCCGACAGCGGCGTCATAAAAATAGGCGGGGTAGACATTACTTTACTCTCGGAAACAGAGCTTGCCGGGTGGCGCAGCTCCAATGTCGGGTTCATCTTCCAATTCTATAACCTCATACCTGTGCTGACTGCCTTTGAGAATGTTGAATTGCCTCTGCTGTTGACCGATCTTCCGGGGAAAAAGAGAAAGGAGCATGCGGAGCTTGCCCTCCGTGTTGTAAACCTTACGGACAGAATGGACCATTATCCGGCTCAATTGTCAGGCGGACAGCAGCAAAGGGTTGCCATAGCCAGAGCAGTAGTCGCCGATCCTTCAATACTCGTTGCCGATGAACCTACAGGTGATCTCGACAGGGTCTCTGCCGAAGATATACTTGACCTTATGGAACGTCTTGTCCACGAATTGGGCAAGACTATTATTATGGTCACACATGATCCGAGGGCTGCAAAAAAGGCCCATATCATAAGACATCTCGATAAGGGTATTTTAAATGCACATATCGAAACTCCTCTTTAAGAACGCCTTTCGTCATAAGCTCCGTACGTCCCTGACGATCCTCGGCATCACGATAGCCATCCTTGCCTTTGGTCTCCTCCGCACCGTTATAGGCGCATGGTATGCAGGTGTTGAGGCGTCTTCGGCAGGGCGACTCGTAACGAGGAATGCAATATCTCTAATATTTTTCCTACCACTGTCATATAAGGATAAAATCAGACAGATACCGGGGGTAAAGAATGTTTCTTATGCCTATTGGTTCGGGGGGATTTATATAGATGAAAAGAATTTTATCCCCAATTTCGCAGTGGATGCAAATACCATCTTTGAACTCTGGCCTGAATTTGTACTGACCGAGAACCAGAGAAATGATTTCATTCGCGACAGAAAGGCCTGTGTTGCAGGAAGGAAGGTTGCCCGGAAATACGGCTGGAAGATCGGAGACATTATCACGCTTAGGGGTACGATATTCCCCGGCAACTGGGATTTTGTACTTCGCGGAATTTATAAGGGTGCTCAAAAAGGTACGGACGAAACCCAATTCTTTTTCCACTGGGATTACCTCAATGAGTCGTTAAAAAAGATCACTCCTTACAGGGCCGATCATGTGGGATGGTTTACCGTACGTGTAATGAATCCGGACCTTGCATCGGATGTGGCGGCAGCAATAGATAAGATGTTTAAGAATTCGCTTGCAGAGACCATAACAGAAACCGAGAGGGCATTCCAGCTTAGTTTTGTCTCGATGACTGAGGCGATCGTCATCGCCGTTCAGATAGTCTCGTACGTCGTGATAATCATAATAATGGCTGTTATGGCAAATACTATGGCAATGACTGCGAGGGAAAGGATCGGTGAATATGCAATAATGAAGACGCTGGGCTTCGGCATCCCGCATATTGCCGGACTTATATTCGGCGAATCCCTGATAATCTCATTTATCGGCTGCGCCCTCGGTATTGCCCTCACATTCCCTGCTGCAAAGGCATTCGGGGATGCAATGAGCACATATTTCCCGGTATTTAATGTAGATACCAAAACCGTCTATATGGACATTGCCATTGCCTTGCTCGTAGGGTCGATGGCTGCCCTTTTTCCAACCTGGCGCGCCGTGCAGTTGAGGATTGCGGATGGATTGAGGAGGATCGGGTAGACAAAACAAGCCCCGAGTCGCCTTAGATATCTATGTTCCTTGCCTCTAAGGCGTGTCTGGTAATAAAATCTTTTCTCGGTTCCACCTGATCGCCCATGAGAATAGTAAAAATCTCGTCCGACTGAACGTATCTTCGACTGCTACCTGAAGCAGCGTCCTCTTTTCGGAATCCATTGTTTTATCACTACCTGCTGTTCATGTTTCATCGGTACCTCCTTCTGTGTTACAGTTTATACTGTGACACCCAAAAAGAGTTACCTAATTACTGAGCATCAACAGTTGTCCCCTTTTCTGTTCTCCTGATGATTTCCCTCTCTACCTACATAATTTCTCCCTCACTCCCTCGTTGATCGAAAAAATTGCACTTATAGCATGATCGGCAGTTACGCTGCTGAATGTATAGGTCGTTATCACTCCCACCGATACATTGTCAACCGTTACGTTTTCAACGTGATACCCTCCAACAGGTGTTATCTCAAATGTCTGATTGCTGCCGTAGTTTACCGTCACATTTCCCGAAGGGGTGATCGTTCCATTTAAGCCTGCCCATGTAGTTACTGTGAATGTCTTGATTGTGAACGCAGCCGTAACAGTTTTGTCTGAATCCATCGTTATGGTACACGTTGTGCCTGTGCCGGAACATCCGCCTCCGGACCAACCGGAAAATGTCGAACTTGTTTCGGGAGTTGCAGTAAGCGTTACAGAAGTTCCATGATTGTAATTCTCAGAACAATCGGTTCCGCAATCTATTCCAGCGGGAGAGCTTGTTATTTTCCCGGTGCCGGTGCCTGAGTTCGAGACTGTAAGATCAAGGGCGGTATCTATTCTCGCTGCAAGCATCCCATTGAGATAAATATAATCCGATAGCAAATTCCCGTTGCCGTCATTTTCCGAAATAACTCTGCCCTGTTGGTCATAGTGATATACGGTTGTGCTACTGTTTGCCGTCTTTGTCACCCTCATTCCGTCGCCGTCATATGTGAAGCCTGCGCCGTTGTAACTTGTAAGATTATGGAGACTGTCGTAAGCGAGAGTGCTGCCGTCTATGGATGTAACATCGCCATCGCCATTGTAACCATAACTCGCAGGTTCTCCTCCGGTAGATGACGTAAGCCTGTTGCTCGAGTAGGTATAATTTGTCGTATCACTCGCAACTGCCTTAGTCTTCCTGTTTCCCAATGAATCATAGGTAAAAGACCCTGTCCCCCATAATCCGCTGTTTGAATTGAATGTCGTAAGCCTGCTCAGAGAATCGTACCCCGGTGTTTGATTTTTCGTACTGTCAAGATTATTTGTGATTGAAGTCGTATTACCCCTGCTGTCGTAACCGTATGCCACATTGAGAGCAGAAGAGCCGACCTTAATCTGTGTAGTAAGATTTCTGCTGCTGTATGAGATATCCGTAGTAAGCCCATCCGGAGAAATAAAACTTGATGGAAGACCTATGCAGGTTCCCGTGGTACAGTAACTCACACTCGTTATGCTGCCGCCAAAACCGGTAATTTGTGTTACCTGATTATTGGAGTTGTAGGTATATGCAGCACTCGTGCCTGAAGGGTAGCCGAAGCTGGTAATATTATCATTGCCGTCATATCCGTAAGTCGTAGTATAGGTTCTCCCTGATATGGTTTCAATCTTCTTGGTCGGGCGATTTGCAGCGTCATATTCATAATCTATCGAAACAGAAGGGTTATCCATCGAAATCCTGTTATTTGCATTGTCATACCCAAACTTTATAGTATTAGAACCATAACCGATGCTTGTGAGACGGTTTAGACCATCATAATAGTAATATGTTGTCCCCAAACTATCTTTTTTGGTTTTAAGATTTCCTAAATTATACTGTGTATACGTAATAGTTCCCTTTTCAGGGTGTGACTATGAGGTGAGGAAGTTCTTTGTTGTGTCGTAACTGAATGATCTTGTTACACTTCCCTGTGTGATGCTTGTGACGCTTCCGAGGATGTTGTAATCATAGGTTGTGGTATTACTCTGAGATAGGAGATGAGATGAGGGTCTTTTTCGCTTACCAGTAGTTTTTCATCGGGATTCCCAAAGGCATTATAATAAAGATATGTCTTATTACCTGCCTCGTCTGTAACAGTAACATCGCTGCCCGAATATGAATAGGTAATCTTATTACTATCTTCATGCAGTATTGTCGTTACCCTTCCGAAATTATCAAAGGAGGTTTTATCTCCGATATTTGAATCGGTATAATCTTTCAGACCACAGCTTTTATACGTAATATCCGTAGTTACTCCAATGCTGTCCTTTGTCCCCGATGGCCTTCCCAAGCCGTCAAAGTAATAGTAAGTATAGAAACTGCCCCTCGTTTCCGTTTTGGTCTTCCCGTCAGTCGAGTAGGTGTAAGTGGTCGTGTTTCCAACAGGAGGGTCTATGCTTGTTAATCTGAGATTGCCGTCATAGGCAAAGGATGTTGTATTATTTCTTCCATTTGTCTCGCTTGCAATTGTACCAATGGAATTAATGGTTCGCGAGATTGAGTATACAGGGTTTGTTATTTTTGAGATTCTGCCGTAACTCCACACATATGTTGTTTTATTGCTATTAGCATCGGTCACGGTATAAAGATTACCATTGCTGTAATATGTGTAATCTGTTGTAACCCCATATTTTTTCAATTGTGTGAGATTGCCTGTGTTAGTGTCATACGTATAGTTTGACGTGAAACTGCCGGAAAAACCGCCGGAGACAGTCTCTTTTGATGGCTTATCATGAACTATATTTTTTGTTGTGTTATACCAATATTCTTTGGTTGTAGTTCTCGTCTTGTCACCTGATTCGGAGATTGTGCCGGGGTTCCCGTAAGAGTCATGACCGCTGTAACTTGTTGTGTACGTCTTGCTGTCCCGCGTGATGGATTGGCTTGATAAATATGGGACATAGACAGCGTAAGAATCTTTGAGCGTGCTGCTTCCACACGTCGGCCCTGAATAATTGTCGCTGGATATGGAAGCTGATTTTGTCCAGCTATAAGTTACCGTTTCTTCACTAACTGTTCCTTGAAGTGTTTCTTTCGATATGGGCAGTCCGAGTTCCCATATATATCCGGCTGTCAGCCCGCTGTTATATCCGTAATGCTTGTATTTAATAGTCCTGCTGCATGGATCGGTGATCCTTGTTTCATTCTTGTAGGTTCCTTCGAAATAATAAAAATTCCATGTGCCTGTATTAGTTACCCCTGATGTTGTTTTTTGGGAAACTGTTCTGAAGTTGCTCTGGCACTTCGAACCGGACACATAATAATCAAAGCCGTTCTTAGCATACTGATAATCAATACTCCCGCCGTATGGCGTTGTGATCTTGGTCAATTCATAAATACTTGTGCCATACGAAAAGCTCCATGAATTTCCTTCCGGTGGTTTAACTGAATCTAAAATTGCAGATAAGCCACTTGATTTTTCTGTGTAAGAAAAGGTGATTGTTTTGCTGTCAGGCCGCGTGATTTTTGATAACCTGTATCTTCCTCCGATTTTAGAAGATGTAAGAGTGAAACTGGTTGTTCTACTTGCAGAGTCTGTAATACTTTTTATCGTTCCTTCATACTCCGATTCATGGCCACTACTATAGGTATTATAGGTTATGGTAATTGCATTGCCGTTTGTGTCTTCAATCTTTGTGGCATAATAAACATTACCGCCGTAATTCTGACCAAAAGTCATCTTCTTTCCATCGGTAAATGTCAGGACATAAGAAGAAGCAGTAGAGGCATCCAATATCCAGTAATCTTTAGTTATATATTTATTTGCTTCTCCTGTCTTCAAATATGCCGCATGTTGAGAGCCGTCAGGCATTTCAATTACGTATTTCGGGCTTGTCGAAGAAACTATCACCCTGCCCATATGCAATGACCAGCCCATTCCAACCCATGAGCTTTGCCCCTGATCTATATTTGTGTTCTGGCATGAAAGAACGGTTGAACCTCCACCGGAGGTTTCACTCCACTCCCGACATGCATTCTTTGAGTTATATGTCCTCTGTATTACAAGGTCAAGCCCTCCATTGCCGGGAAGACGCATATCCACAAAATTCAATGTTAAACCTCCGGTATAGGGGTCTATATGCTCAAAATCAGCAATGCCTTCGGTTACCCTGTTTGGGTCAAGTCCCGGCGAGTCATAAAAAGTATCAGCGCCGCTACTGCTCGCATAAAGCAGAGATGGATAGAAAAGAAACATCAAAAATGGAATAATGATGAATGCTGGATTAAATACTTTGGTCATTGCTTATCTCCCTTTTCAGTCCGTGATTTCAATCTCCTTTTCTTCCTTATTTTGAAAATGATTACTTGTATTAAAGCTATAACCGATAAATAGAAGATAAAACTAACTATGCGGTAAGTATTTTCAGTAGTAAAATGCACCGCATTATTCACGCCTCTCAGAAAAACAAGGATATAAAAGCTAGGAAGATAAAGCACCAGCTTAACATAGAACAATGGCCCCGCTAGAAATCTGGCAGTATACCACAAGAGTAAAACCAAAAATGAAGATATAGTAATGTTAATTAGTATATATCGTAACAATAATCTCTTATCTATTAGCTTCATTATATAAACTCCTAATTGCGTCAACAGATTTTTTTGAAAAGTCTGCGTTAGAATTGAATACGTCTACAGACTCATTTGCTTTATGAATAGCCACACCTATCAAAGGAATCAAATGCCATTCCTGATAATCATTATGAGAAGGAGATGTATTATCCATGAGCGGATGCATTGCCATGCCGAGTGTGAAATAGGCATCATCAGTTTTGCCTTCCTTCATTAGCGACTTATATTCACCAACCTTCTGCATGATAAAGGCAACTGTTAAACCTGCTGCATCTTCGGCACTTTGACCTGGTGCCCGCATAGCATGCATATAAGAATGTGCATTATCCTGATATTTTGGTGTATCGGCCTCGATACTTCCCCTCCGTAATGCTGCGATTGCTGAAGGGGAAAGCTTATATTTCCCGTCTGAAAATGCGCTACTGATGATAGCACTGTGCACTTCCTCCGGCCACATTCCATTTGGGTCTTTATACCTATACGGATTATTCAACCCATAGGCATAAGGATTAAGCCTTTGAGGATTAAGGAGCATTTCATAATTCGTTTTGCTGTTCCATGGATTTACAGGGCCAACAGGGTCAGGAGTGAGGAATCGGCCTGACTCGGGCTCGAAGTATCTATGATTAATATAGACAAGCCCTGTTTCCACATCTTTTTCCTTACTAATAAATCGCTTGTTGTTTTCAATCGTACCTGTAACACTCTGTTCCTCCCCAAACGGCTTGTAATCCGCCCTCCAGACAACATTGCCGCTTTGATCGGTTATTATAAGCGGTGTCCCATCAGGAGCGTTATGGTAAGAATATATCTTCCGGCCTGCTAAGACACTTCCCGTTGACAGAATGATAAACAACAGAACAGCACTGAGTAACCTTAATGCCTTTTTCACCTGTTTTTCTCCCTTACCATAGAATTATTTATCCTACCATCCCGATATTCCCCAGTTGTGATCGCTGCCGGATTTGGCCGTTGAACTTGTAACAGTGAATGCAAAACTATCTGCATCGAGAAGGTTATAGCTTGTATCATATATACCAACCCAATAATAGTACGTCCCTATAGAGGTAGACAACGGAATATTCATATACAGATCATTAGCAGTAAGTGACCCGCCTCCCGAAAGTGTGAGCGACTTTGAAATCAGATACTTCCAGTTCCCATCAGGGGTTACAATATATATGTATCCATAAGATGTATAGCTTGAGGTGGTATTATTCGTAATCGAAATAGAAAATGGCCCTAATTTATTGCCTTTAGAGACGGTAGTGTTAGAGGGGGCAGTGAGGGTAAGGACAATGGCATTGTCACCTAAAAAATATGGGTCAAGTTTTGAGACAAAGACGTCGTAATAATAAACATCATTTCTTGTAGTATCATACGCCCCGGATGTTGTTGGATAGTCGGCTGATTCTGTATATCCTGCAACAAACACATTCCCTGATGAGTCAGTTGCAATTGCATGAGCTTCATCCTCATAACTCCCGCCTATAAATGTAGAGGCAAGGAGAGGGTCAATAATGAGTTCTTTTGTTTTATCGTAATCACCGAGCTTGAAAGAATATCCATTTCCATTTACAACATAGGCAACTTCAATATATTGCCTATTCTTAGCCCCCTCACCCTTACCCTCTCCCACCAGTGGAGAGGGAATTTCTTCCTGATAGGCAACAGGTTTTGAGAATTTGATTGTTCCAAGTTCTGTGTCTGCCTCAAGCTCACCATTTCCATTTACCTTTATCACTTTTACGCCGCTTATACTTGACTTAATATTCTCAGGATTTGCATTCGGCCTTACATAAAAGAGCTTTTCTACGTTGTTACCATAAGCCTTGAGCTTTAGTTCAATACCTTCATATATCTCTCCGAGATTTATCCTTTCGTACGACGATATTCCGCTCCGCCATTTTGAAGGGTCATTTCCTTTAAAATAGCCGACCTTTGTTTCAGCTTCTTCTTCACCATTTATATCATGTATCGTGGCTCCGATAAACTCCTCCCTTAAGGCTATACCGCCGCTAATAAGTTTGGAGCTTGAGTCTATGGGTTCAGAAAGATTAGTGTAAATGCGTCTGTGTGTCGGAGCATCAGAGTCATTGACTCTTTGTTCCTTTACACTTTGATACTTTGACCCTTTGACACTTTTATAATTTGGCAGCGAATATACAATTTCTCCTTTCTCCGTTATAAACATTGTCCCACCAAAGGTCTTTGCATAATATTTCACTTCTTTATCTACTTGCCCGTTGTTGGCTATAAAAGGAATGCCGAGCTTTTTCAGTTTTGCGTTAATATCAGGCTTAACCGTATTGACCTTCCATGTCGCAGAACTTATATTATTGAAAGTCTTGGCGATAACAGGAGTTTTCATGGCTTTTATTACATCGGCCACAGTTTTCTCTTGCTGCACAGGAACTGGGGTTATTACCTTGTTTGCGTTACCCTTTGGTGTTTTAGTCCCATACAGTGTGGTAAAGAGAAGTGCGATTAATAAACATAACAAAAATAATTTCTTCCCCATTGCCTATTCCCTCCTGTGATTTTTTTATTTGTCATCCGTGCTTGACACGAAATCCAGTGAAGTTTGCTTCTGGAACCTGCTTTCGCAGAAAAAATGAACACTGCCCATTGTTTATGAATTCTTGGTATCATCTTACGTTCCATGTTTTAGTTCCCGAAGGGTCTATCGAAGACAAAGGATTATTTCCGACATAAAGATAGAGATGATTTGTTCCTCCTTGAAGTCCGCTCGGATCCTTCTCTAAATATCTTCCGATTATATTGTTATAGTCTCTTTGACCGTTCCGGCATAAGCCTGTTTCTTTATCATAATATTGTCCGGGGAATCTTAGATTATTATTGACTGTGCCGGTTATGAAATACTCCTCTCCAAACGGCAGAAACTCTCCTTCCCAGACTTTTTCACCATTTTTATCCGTCATGAGTATAGGAGTGTCTAAATGGTCTGTGTGATAGAAGTATGTATCTTCAATGTCTGCATAGGCGGTTATTGAGATGTAATAAGTCATTCCGTTTGTTAATCCGGTAAGCGTATAGCTGTTCACGTTCCCTACGTTTTTTGAATTCGTATAATTCCCTGATTCCGTTCCCCAATAAATTTTGTAGCCGTCAATAACGGTGTCAGTGTCAGGGGTCCAAGAAACTGTAAGCTGTGTGTCACCGGGTGTTACGGCTACACCTTCCGGTGTCTGAGGTGTCTTTATCCCCTCCCACCATTCGTCTACTCTGGTTATAGGGATGCTGCCGAGGTAAATATAAGCACTGTTGACCTTACCGTTCTCATCTGCCTCCTCAATGAGATTACCATTTTGATCGTATATGAAATATGTGGTTCTGTTATTGGCTATCTTTTTAACACGTTGTCCATTACCATTGTATGTGTATTCCCCAAGAACAGTGTCGGTGCCAGTGTCGGTGTCAGTTTTAACAGCTTTAATCAACCTTTGATTCTGGTTGTAGGTGTACGTCTTTTGGTTTTCTGAAACCGTATTGCCGTTATTATCGTAACTGAATGCATAACTCTTTACTCCTGAACTTGAAGTCAACTTATTAGCACTATAGGTATAATTCGTATCACCATCATTACTTGTCTCAATTGTTCTGTTTCCTACAGGATCATACGAGTACTGGATTGTGTACGTGGACAGTCCCGATTCTACCCGGGCCAAAAGCATTCGCTAATCTGTAAATCGCATCGTATGAATATGTTTTTGTCTTAGAAGAATCAAGGTTGTCATTAATCCCCGTGATCTTTCCAATATTATCCCTAACGTAACTCAACTGTTTAAGTGAGCCTATATTCAAACTATTTAATGCTCCTTTAACGTCATATCCCTTAGTAGTTTGTATGCCGTTTGCATAATCAATGCTTGCCGCCTTGCTGTTCGCATCGTAGGCAACATTTGTGATTATATCGGTTATTTTTCCATCCCTGGTTTCGGTAACACTTACAACCCTTCCATTTTCATCGAGATTATATGTAACCGTTATTCCACCCGGATATGCTATTGACGTCAGTTTCCCCTCTGATGTATAAGTGTAGCTTGTTGTAAAGCTTATCCCCTCTATACTCCTTGTCTCTGTTATCAGCCTATTGGAATCATCATAGGAATATTCTGTCGTTCCGGATTGATCGGTCATTTCTGTTATCTTTCCGGTTGAATCGTATGAGTAAGTTATGAGTTCGGAGTTGGGAGTTCTGAGTTTTATGAGACGATTTAAGGAATCGTATGAATAACTGATCGTCACTCCGTCAGGCGTAGTCTTCGAAATGAGATTCCCGTTGGAATCATATTCATAAGTTATTACATTCCCCTCAGGGTCGGTCTCTTTTATCAACCTTCCGAGTGTGTCATATTCGTAACTCGTTTTATTGCCAGCTGCATCCGTTATTGATGTAATTTTGTTCGGTGAACCGCCTTCACTGCACGATGAACAGCCTGTGTTCTCATATGTATATGCAGTTACATTCCCGAGTGTGTCCGTTTCCTTTATTTTCTGCCCTTTTGAGTTGTATTCGTAATAGGTTGTATTTCCATTCGCATCTGTTTGGGATGTCTTGTTCCCATTCAGGTCATATGTGAATGTGTATGCATTTCCGTCTGCGTCCGTTACGCCTTCAAGACGGTTGAAGCTGTCATACGTGTATGTCTTTGTGTTCCCGGATGCATCTGTCCGGCTTGTCATGTTGCCGATTGAATCGTATGCAAATGTGGTTGTTGCTCCTGTGGGATCCGTTTCCGATGTAAGATTACTATGCTCATCGTATGTGTATGTCGTTGTCTGGTTGTCTGCATTGGTTATGGACGTGACATTGCCTTTTGTGTCGTATTGATATTGGATCGTTGCCCAGGATACGTCTGTTGACGATGTGAGGTTGCCTTTTGAATCATATTCATATGTTATTACCTTGCCTTCCGCATCAGTCATGCCCGTTACCTGTCCGTATGTGTTATACGTATATGTGGTTGTATTGCCTTCTGCATCCGTTTCCGATGTCATGTTATTTTCCGGATCATATGTGTAACTCGTTACGTTTCCATCCGGGTCTGTGGTTGATGTTATGTTTTTGTTTGAGTCGTACGAGTATGTTGTATTACTCCCCTCAGGGTCTGTCTTTTCGTTTAATAGTCCCTGCAATGTGTCGTATTTGTATGACCAGTTTCCTCCGTCTTTTTCCGTGACGGTAGTTGTCTTTACTGTGTCCATGTTTTCGCTTTGAGCCGGATAGGTTAGTGACTTAACCTTGCCCTCGGAATCCGTTCCCGTTAATACCCTGTGATCCTCATCATATGTGTATGTTGTGGTATATCCCTCAGGGTCTGTCTTGGTGAGCATGAAGGCGTTTGAGTCATAGGTGTATGACCAGTTGCTCTTTTCGGAAGGATTCCCGTCAAGTGGGAATGACACACTTATAAGAGCGTCATTTGCATAGCTGAAGTTATAAACATTGCCGTTCAGATCGATTATCGTACTAATCTTATTGGAATCATAGCTTAGGTTTATTACCCTGTTTGCCGGGTCGGTTATATTCGTGAGGTTGTTGTTTGAATCGTAACCGAATGTTAATGTATTTGAATTCCTGTCTGTTATAGATGTTATCTTTCCTCCGCCCGAAGCGGTTGAGTTGAAGTTGTAAATCGTTCCGTCTTTGTGTGTGAGTGTGTATGTCCCATCCGTGTTCTTTGTTAATATCGGATATGAAGATGTTTCCGGTGTATATGAACTTTCATTCCGATAAAGAACTTTTCTTGTACCATCCCCTTCCATTACCGTGTATGAATTATCATTGTTCTCGCTGAGATTTATATTGTATGTATGCGTCCAGCCAATGCCGAGCGGCCCATTGTAACCATCTAAGCTGTTGTATGATAGTGTGAAGTCTCCTAATATCTTTGAATTAGGGATGGTAAATAATGTCTGAGGATGGTAGAGGTTTCCACTTGCAACACCGGCAGAGGAAGCAAAATCAACATAGAGACTTCGTCCATCGAATGTAACCGTAAATGACACCGGGAAGTTCTTATCACTCGTTATATCATTACAGCCGGTTTTTTTCAAAGTCAAGGTAGCCGTATAATCGCCCGGAAGCACTAACTTTCCATTATCTGCTTTACCGTCCCAATCGGAGATATAGTTATACAGCGTTTTCACTGTTTGTCCATTTTTTGTTTTTATAGCTATCTCTTCATTACCGTCAACAAGATATATACGGTATCCAAAAGAAATATACTTGCCTCCTGGAGGGTATAATACAGTGTCACCACAGCCCTCGAAAAGATATAATTCCGGACAATTAACCTGCTCGAAATTAACTTCCACTGTAACAGCCTGGCTCTGATTTCCGTTTGAATCCTTTGCAAGGATGCTTAGTGTGTTTGTACCCGGTTGTAAGGTATACGACACCTGCCACGTTGTCAGACTGTCAAGCGGCACAAATTCGATCCCGTTTATATATATAGCACTATTAGGCGCCGTCGAAATGTATTTATTTGTTCCCTGCACATAATCATTCACCCCATCAAAACTCCCTGAATGTGTTCCTACCTTTGCACTCGTGCTGAAGGTTGTACCATTGTATGCTGTGCCATTATTTCCGTTGCCAGATGAATCATTCCAGTTGTTATCCATGTGCCATTGACCGATAAGGGATGTATCGGTTGCGTAGATAGAGGGAATAAATGCAAAAAATACCGGCAAAAAGAATAAGAAAATTGTAAGGACAAACTTCAGGAAGACAGCCTCTGGATTCCCGTTTTCACGGGAATGACGTATCTTACGCTGTTTTTTATCATTTATTACTTTTCCATCAGATACCATTTTTTCTCCCATATCTTTAAAAGCTCATCGAGTTTGGTTCTGACGGCAGATATGTCTATCGTAACCTCTTTTAGTTTCCCTGTTGCGTCCGTTATGTTTTCGATGTTGTTTTCCGCCTCTTTTCTGTTTGAGGCGTTCTGATTTATTTTGTTGAGTTTTTCTATTGCTTTATTTATGTGTTCGGCGTCTTTGTCTTCTGCGGTTAGAGAATTTAGATCGCTTATTATCTTATTTAATAGTTCGGACGAGTTGTATAGGATGTTGAACGTTAAATCGTAATTTCCATAGAGCCTGTAATTTCCCTGATTGCTGTAGCTTACCTCTGTGTTTGTTTTGTAGTCACCCGATATATCGGGCAGATTCAGACGGTACTGGAGTTTTTTGTTTTCGCTGCCGGTTAATGATACCTGCCATTGGATTGTGTTGTTGCCCTGTGCAGCAGATGGGGTGATCGAATCTGCTGTTGTATTATCAGGCAATGTCTCTGTTATTTTTATATCCACCGGCTCTGTCGAGTTTTGTATGTTTATGTTTACCGGCTCGTTTGCCAATGCCCTTGTATAGGATTCCGATGGTACGACATAGTTTATTGAGTTGATGATTAATGATGATACCTTGCTCCGGTCTTCCGAGTTTAGAAGGTCGAAACTAAAGAGTATTGCCTTTCCCCTTCCATACTGGTTGGATATTATTACTCAAAATCAATTAGCAGATAGGTGTTGTATTTCCCTTCTCTTAACGATCCTTTGAATTCATCATCTGTGGAAGGGCTATAATAGCTTAGTCCCGAACTCGATAATATCGAGGCAAGGTTGTTTATTGCCGTCTGTATTTCTCCAGTCGAACCCCATGCACCGGCAAGCACTATAGGATCGAGGGATTTTTGTTTTGTTATGTCTATCGATATGAGTTTTACCGTAAGTATCTTTTCTACTTCTTCGTTTTCAAGGTTGTCTTTTGCCTTATAGCTTATCGTATGCGTCCCTGCCCCTGAGAGCGTAAAGCCTGCAAGATAGTCAAGCCACTCCCCTCCATCTATTCGATATTGTGTTGCTTTTACCCCTGTTAGATTGTCTGTTGCACTTAGGTAGAATCTTGTGTCGGGAGATACTATATTTGTTACACCGGTGATTAGTTCTTCGCTTGCAGAGATAGTCGTCTCAGGAGGTGTTTTGTCGAGGATGATGGTTGTTGTCTTTTCTATCTCAATGTTAGAGACTTTATCCACAGAGCGGTAATGGATTGTATGCTGGTCATCTGAATAGTTATCGAGTTTGAACGGATTACCGTATCTTGTCCATGAGTCACTGTCCATTTTATATTCTGTGTAATTTACTCCCGATGGGACTAAACCGTAATCTATTGCCGAGAGGGTTATCTCTGTTGAACCGCTTATGTAAAGGTTAGCTCCATTTTGATATTGAGGTGTGCCAATGGTTATTGTTGTAACCGGCGGTTCTATGTCTGCATTAGGAATTGCTGCAACCTCTATCGAATAAGGGCTTTCGTATATGCGGGCCGAGGCAGAAGATACAAAGAGTAAAAAAGAGGAAAGGAACAACAGTAGATATATTAAGGGTATGCCTTTAATTTTTCTTAAAACATCATTCGCCATTTCGGTGCCTCCCCATATTCACCTTCATCCCGCTCCCTTTGACTATACCCTTTGCGCCAAGGAAGCGTCAAATTTTTGTCTTAGCGAAAAATTGTCTGCTATGGAATTTTATGACATGCAAAACCAATACCAAGGAAGTAGAAGGAAAGCAGTGAAATGGCTATAACACATTCATTCTTTTAAGAAAAAAAAATTTAAACCTACCGGGCACGATGTCCAATATCTCATTATGATGAGGGATATAACAGGTTTTAACTGAGGAAAATATGATAATTTCGAGTGAAAATACCCATAAAATTCGGTATGGTAAAATTACCCAAGCCCTATTTTTGCCTTACTTTTTTTGACGATTTGTGTTTATGTCTGATATAATCGAAACGTTTTAATAGTGTTAATATGTATTTTCAGGAATTGATATTAAAGCTGCATGAATTCTGGGCAAAGCAGGGGTGT
>JACQXD010000144.1 GCA_016208875.1 Nitrospirota bacterium | reverse complement strand
GATAAGGGAGTCTTTCAGAGGAATTGACGGATTCCTTGTGACCGATTTAATTAATATACGGTATCTTACGGGGTTTACGGGTTCCTCCGGTTTTCTGTTGATCACAAAATCAAGGAATATCTTTATCACCGACTTTAGGTACAAAGAGCAGTCACAAAAAGAGATAAGCGGATGGGATATTTTTATAGAAAAAGGAGAAAGAACAAAGACCGTATCGAATCTTGCGCAAAGGCTTGAGATAAAAAGACTCGGGTTTGAAGCCTCCGTATCATATGGATTTTTCAGCAGTCTTTCAAAAAAGGGCTTTGTCCTGCGGCCGCTTAAAAACATCATAGAGAAACTTCGTGCTGTAAAAGAGGACGAAGAGATTAGATTAATAAAAGAGGCTGTAAGACGCGCAGAATCTGCATTTCTTGAAGTGAAGCCACATATAAAAATTGGAGCAAAAGAAAACAAAATAGCTATGATGCTTGAGGAAAGACTAAAAAAAAAGGGCTGCAACCGTATTCCTTTTGATATAATAGTAGTTTCCGGCAGGAATTCATCGATGCCTCATGCAAGGTCTTCCGAGAAGAGATTGGACGCCGGAGACCCCGTTATTATAGACTGGGGAGGTGAGGCAGGAGGATATTTTTCGGATATGACAAGGACACTGCTCATAAAGGGACCGAATATCGATAAAAAAAAGGAGCTTTACCAAATGGTCCTAAGGGCGAATACAAAGGCTATCTCTATTATCTGCCCCGGTGTGGAAAGTAAGAAGATTGACAATTCTGCAAGATATGTTATAAAAAAGGCAGGATATGGAGACTTTTTTGGCCACGGTACAGGGCACGGAGTCGGACTTCAGGTTCACGAATTGCCTCATATATCATGGAGCAATAAGGAGATCATTAAAGAGAACATGGTATTTACTATAGAGCCCGGCATTTATGTCCCTGAACTCGGCGGAGTAAGGATTGAGGACATGGTAGTAGTTGGAAAAAAGAAGGCTAATCTGTTAACCTCTTTATCGAGAGAGTTAGAAATAATTTGACAGTGAATTGGTAAATAGGTAAATAGGTAAATGGGTGAATAGGGATCACGAGTGGACAAGCAAATTCCCCTCTTTGGAAAAGAGGGGTTAGGGGAGATTTTATTGAATGATTTCTGCATTATATAAAAATCCCCCTACATCCCCCTTTGCCAAAGGGGGAATAATCCACCTTTCACTGAATGGTTACGATTCACCTGATACGATTCACCATAATTAAGATGGAGGTAATAATTGATTTCAACAAGTGATTTCAGAAAGGGATTGAAGGTTGAGTTTAAAGGTGAACCCTGCGAAATAGTGGACTTTCAGCATGTTAAAATGGGACGCGGCGGGGCTATTGTGAGGACAAAAATGAGGAACATAAAGACGGGTGCAGTCCTTGAAGAGACATTCAGGTCGGGTGAAAAACTGGAGACTCCGGGGCTCGAAGAAAAGACAATGCAATATCTATATGCTCAGGATGATATCTGCTATTTCATGGATTCGGATACATATGAGCAGGTTCTGATCAGCCGTGATCAGATTGGCGATGCAAAAAAATTCCTTAAAGAGAATATGATGGTCAGAATATTGAATCATAAAGGTGTACCGATCAACGTGGAGGTCCCGACATTTGTCGAGCTTGCAGTTGTAAAAACCGACCCTGCGGGTTTCAAGGGAGATACTGCCTCCGGAGGCGGAAAACCCGCAACCTTAGAAACAGGGGCTGTGGTTAGAGTTCCCTTTCACATAAATGAAGGAGATATAATAAAGGTTGATACAAGAACAGCGGAATACATAGAGAGAGTAAAATAGGGTCAAAGAGTCAAAGTGTCATAGCATCAGAGACTTTGATACTTTGATACTCTGACACTTAATTTGGAGGTACAGGATGGAACTTGATGATTTAAAAGGACTTATAGCATTACTTAAAGATACGGACATTACAGAACTCCAGATAGAAAAAGATGGTAGTAAGGTCAGGATAAAGAGAGAAAAACTGCTCTCGTCGATCGAGATATCGAAACAGGCGGTTATACAGGAAAAACCTGCAGCCGAGACATCGGAGGATACTCAGAGGCTTGTTACGGTAACCTCGCCGATAGTAGGAACTTTTTACAGGGCGTCTTCTCCTGATGCAGAGCCATTTGTGCAGGTAGGCACAAGAATAAAGAAGGGACAGGTACTATGCATTATAGAGGCAATGAAACTCATGAACGAAATAGAGGGCGAGGCAGAAGGTGTCGTCGCCAGGATACTTGTTGAGAATGGCCAGTCGGTTGAATACGGTGAACCCCTATTTCTTATCGAGCCGGTATGATTAAAAATAACCAATATCCAAACACCAATAACCAGATAAATTCCAATAACCAAATTCCAAATAATCAAACAGGTTGGAATTGTGATTTTGGTTATTGGCTATTCTCAGTTTGTTTGGTTATTGTAATTTGGTCATTGGTTATTATGAGGGTTTGAAAGATGGAATTATTTAAGAAAATTCTTATCGCAAACAGGGCTGAGATTGCAGTAAGGATTATACGTGCCTGCAAGGAACTCGGCATAAAAACAGTGGCTGTATATTCGGACGTTGAAAAAGAATCTCTACATGTAAAGTTTGCCGATGAGGCGATCTGTATAGGCCCTGCAATTTCAGCTCAGAGCTATTTGAATATCCCGGGGATATTAAGCGCCGCCGAGATAACCGATTCGGAGGCCATACATCCCGGTTACGGTTTCCTATCGGAAAATCCGCATTTTGCCGAGGCATGCGCCACATCCGGTATAACATTTATCGGCCCCACACCGGAAAATATCAGGGTCGGCGGAGACAAGGCAAAGGCACGGCAGATAATGAAAAGACGCGGTATTCCTGTTGTCCCAGGAAGCGACGGGCCTGTGGTTTCGGAAGAACTTGCCATGAAGGTAGCAAAAAAAATAGGCTTCCCGGTCATAATTAAAGCCTCTGCGGGAGGCGGCGGCAGGGGCATGAGAATCGTCAAGGAGGAGGGTGATCTCGAACATGCATTTTATATGGCACAGAGAGAAGCACTTACTGCATTCGGAAACGGTGAACTCTACGTAGAGCAATACATCCCTAATATAAGACATATCGAAGTTCAGATAATGGCCGACGGCAAAGGCAATGTTATACATCTTGGAGAGAGAGACTGTTCGATACAGAGAAGACATCAGAAGCTGATAGAAGAGGCACCATCGCCTGTATCTACAGAAAAATTCAGGAAAAAGATCGGAGAGTTTGCAGTAAGGGCGGCAAGGGCTATTAAGTATAAAAACATCGGGACGATAGAGTTTATTGTCGATATGGAAGGTAATATATATTTTATGGAGATAAATACAAGGGTTCAGGTCGAGCATCCTGTTACGGAAATGGTGAGTGGAATAGACCTGATCAAAGAACAAATCAAACTGGCAGCAGGATTCCCGATAGAATACAAGCAGCAACAGGTAAAGATATACGGACATTCCATAGAGTGCAGGATCAATGCGGAGGACCCTGAGCGTTTTATCCCTTCGCCCGGTAAGATTACTTTTTTATCTCTGCCAGGAGGTCCCGGCGTTAGGGTTGATACCGCTGCTTACAGCGGCTGGACGGTGCCCCCTCACTATGACTCCCTTATAGCAAAGATTATCGTGCACGGCAGAAACCGGGAAGAGGCTATCTCACGAATGAAACGCGCCCTCGATGAATTTATTATCGAAGGCATAAAGACAACGACCCCTTTTCATAAAAAGGTCTGTTCGCACCAGAATTTTTTAAAAGGCGAATTTGACACGGGATTCATTGAAAAGATTAATAACTCAGGCCAGCAGGCACCACAATGAACGAAGAAAATATGAAGGAGAGAAAAAAAAGGGCATTAATCGAAAAAGATGCGATAATCAACGGTATAATAAAAGGACAGGTACTCGATATCAGCATAGACGGCATGTATATTTATACTCAAGCAAATTTTATACCCGGGGCAATTTTTGAAGTCGGCTTTAAGATCGGCAGCGAGCCGGTTAAGGCAATGGTGCGTGTCCAGCATTCCCAGCCCAACGTCGGCATCGGTGTTAAATTCGTAGAGCTTTCCAAGACCGATGCCGAAAAGGTAAAAAAATATGTAGAGGGATAAGATACTGCCAGGGTAATTTGCTAAAACACTATTTAATTTTTTATAATAAACATATCTGATAGCTAAAGGCTTTGGGCTTTTAATGGAAGGAGGGTTAAGTTGAAAGAAGGAATTCATCCGAACTATAAAGAGGCAAGCGTTGTATGTGCCTGCGGTGAAACTTTTACTACAAGATCAATAGTACCTAAGATACATGTTGATATCTGTTCTATGTGCCATCCTTTTTTTACCGGACGGCAGAAAATAGTAGATGCAGAGGGAAGGGTAGAAAAGTTTAAGAAGAAATACGCAAAAAAGAATAAGTAGATACGCAATAATAAAAAAGTCGTTGGTCTGTGGTTTTAAGATTAACGATTTTTTTGTTGATTAAGCGGATAGTTATCAATCTTCGCATAATAATGTGGACATTGAATATTTAATAAAATCCCTCCTAACCTCCCTTTGCCAAAGGGAGGAATAATACCCCTCTTTGGCAAAGAGGGGCGAGGGGAGATTTTCTGAATAATGTCTATTCAATTATGAGAACCTTAATAAAAGGATAAAGGAATATGAAGAACATAGGCGGACAGGCGGTAATAGAGGGTGTGATGATGAAGGCCCCAAAAGGCTGGACAGTGGCTGTTAGGGACACGAAGGGAGAGATTCATGTAAAAAAAACGAGCCTTCTTGAACTCCCGAAACTGTTAAAGCTGCCGATATTGAGGGGAGTTGTTGCCTTATTTCATGCAATGTATCTCGGCATAAAGGCGATCGAGTTCTCCGCAAATAAGGTGTACGAAGAAGAAGATGTGACAATGAGCCCGCTGCTCATAAGTCTGACAATCGGTGCTGCATTCGTTTTAGGCGTCGCACTTTTTATTCTTCTTCCCTTATATGCGACAAAACTCTTGGGTCTTATATCTTCCTCCGTTTCCAAAAGTTCATTCGTCTTTAATCTTGTGGACGGTGTTGTCAGGGTATTTATATTTATGCTTTACATAATCGGGATCGGTCTCTGGAAGGAAATGAGGAGAATATTCGAATATCACGGTGCAGAACATAAGGTGATACATGCATACGAGGCCGGGAAAGAGCTTAATGTAGACAATGTAAGGCATTTCAGTCCCCTTCATCCGAGATGCGGTACGAGTTTTCTTTTAATAGTTATGATAATAAGCATACTTATATTTTCTTTTATCCCGCAGTCATGGCCGTTTTTTTACAAATTTCTTTCGAGGCTTGTACTTATTCCGCTTATAGCAGGTCTTTCTTATGAGATATTGAAGCTGTCGTCAAAGATGAAAGATAATGCTGTTGTAAATCTTCTTATTATGCCGGGATTGTTTTTACAGAGACTTACTACCAGAGAACCCGATAATAAACAGATAGAGGTTGCAATAACGGCATTAAAGGAAGTTCTTGAATTCGAGGTGGAGAATGTTGCTTGAGAAACTTCAGACAATAGAAGAAAAATATAACAAGCTGACAGAACTCATGATCGACCCTCGGGTCTTAGCTGCGCCTCCCGAATACCAAAAATATTCGAAGGAACATGCGGATATCCAGCAGCTCGTTGATAAGATTCGTGAATATAAAAAGCTTTTATCGGACATGGAAGGTACAGAGGAAATTCTAAAAGGAAACGATAATGAACTCAGGGAGCTTGCACAGACAGAACTTAACGAACTTAAGGAAAAGAAGCCGAAGATAGAAGAAGAACTCAAAATAATGCTGCTCCCGAAAGACCCGAGGGATGAAAAAAGCGTAATACTCGAGATAAGGGGCGGTACAGGTGGGGAGGAGGCAGCATTGTTCGCCGCAAACCTCTTCAGGATGTACTCCAAATACGCAGAATCCAGAAAATGGAAGGTTGATGTGATAGATTCGAACCCTACCGGACTTGGCGGGTTAAAGGAGATCGTAGCCTCTATCGAAGGGAGGGGTGTATACAGCAAGCTTAAATACGAAAGCGGTGTACACAGGGTGCAGAGGGTTCCGGTTACGGAGGCATCGGGTAGGATCCACACCTCAGCGGCAACAGTTGCCGTGCTCCCGGAAGCAGAAGATGTAGATATAAAAGTAGAGGAAAAGGACCTGAGGATAGATACGTTCTGTGCCTCAGGCCCGGGTGGGCAAGGTGTCAACACTACGTATTCCGCCGTAAGGATAGTTCATATTCCGACGGGCATGATCGTTCAGTGCCAGGACGAAAGATCCCAGATAAAGAACAGGGAAAAGGCAATGAAGGTCTTGCGTTCGAGACTGTATGACCTGGAGATAGAGAGGCAGGAGAAGGAGAGGGCGTTTGAGAGAAAAACACAGGTCGGTACGGGAGATAGGAGCGAAAGGATAAGGACATATAATTTTCCACAGAACAGGGTAACAGACCACAGGATCGGACTTACACTTTACAGGCTTGAGAATATCCTTGAAGGCAATATCGATGAGATAATAGACAACCTTATTGCTCATTATCAAGCAGAGAGGCTTAAAGAACTGTAAAATTACCAATCAATCAGCGAGAGTGGCGGAACTGGCAGACGCGCTAAACATCACAGGAGTTTATTACCACTAATATGAATCGAGGTAGTAACAATATCATTCGGCAAGCATTTAATAAGATGATAATCCTATTTTCCAGTACACTAATTTTAGGAGTTGCCACAGTATTAATGTTAACTATTGCAAAATAGGAATGCATGAGATATATCTAATAAAACATTCCACGGAACGTGTAAACCACACTTACTAATACGGTCATAAGTATGAAGACATTTATTATAAAATCCCTCCTAACCTCCCTTTGCCAAAGGGAGGAAAGATTCCCCTCTATCAAGAGGGGATTAAGGGGTGTGTTCCCCCTCTTTGGTAAAGAGGGGCAAGGGGAGATTTTTTAATAATGACGCCTTACCTATGCACTCCTTAGTAAGTCTTTTACAGGGCATAGGATGAAAAATATAACTATGTTTTAGTTCTGCGACTGGCAGGAATTCCGAGGCATTGAGAATTGATATACAATTTTTCGCAACTAAAATATAGTTGCAATTATTTTTCCGCCATGTTATGATGTAATCAATATGGGCAAGACTGAAAAGCTGTTACAACGCTTTTTATCAAAGCCAAAAGATTTCACCTATGCTGAGATCAAAAAACTCTTAAGGTCTTTTGGTTATGAAGAAGCAAAAATAGGCAAGACATCAGGGTCAAGGGTTGCGTTTATAAATCATAAGACCAAGCATATTATAAGACTGCATAAACCGCATCCTAAGCCTGAGCTTAAACACTATCAGATTAACGATATAGAAGATGAACTTAAAAAGATGGGGGTAATAAAATGAAGGACGTATTAACCTATAAGGGCTTTATCGGTTCTGTGCATTTCAGTGCAGACGATAAAGTTTTTCACGGGAAAATAGAAGGGATAACCGACCTTGTTTCCTTTGAAGGCCAAACCGTAAATGAGCTTATTAAGGCGTTTCATGAGGCTGTTGATGATTATATTGCTCTGTGCAAAGAGGCAGGAAAAGAACTTTTAAAATCCTGCAAGGGCAGCTTCAATGTGCGTGTGTCTTCTGAATTACATACAAAAGCAATGCAACAGGCTTCTATGCTGGGCATATCCCTTAATCAGCTTGTTCAGAAAGCGGTAGAAAAAGCTGTTACCTATCCGGTAGACATAATCGGAGATTTGCATAAGACAAAAACAAAAAAATGTGCCAAAGTCGCGTAAGGCTATGAGGTATGCACATCATTACCCTGAAGTCTCAGATCAAGCGTGGAAGTTCTGGATTCGTGCTACAATTGTGCTACATTACAAGCTGTCAATGTTTGACCGTATGCGAAAAAATGTTTAAAATCAATCAGCGAGAGTGGCGGAACTGGCAGACGCGCAGGACTTAGGATCCTGTGGGAGACCGTAGGGGTTCAACTCCCCTCTCTCGCACCATTATATTGTGTCTCCTTTAAGCTTCTCCATGTATTCTTCCCATTCCATCGGCAGCATATGTTTCTTTTTGCTGTTACATTCCTTGCACGCAGGTACCACATTTCCTTTTACGGACTCTCCACCGCGAATAACAGGCACTATATGATCCATTGTTAACTCTTTGGGATTAAATTTTCTATTACAAAAATAACACCTGCCCTCAGAACATTTTCTCTTCCACCACTGCGACTTCCTGAGTTCGCGTGCCTTTGCCTTTTCCCTCTTGATATCTTCTTCCGTCATGTCCGAAATAAAATAATTCATCTCAGCCTTTGATCTCGTCCCAGATCACGCTCCGATTTCTACCGTTTTTCTTTGCATGGTAAAGTGCCTGGTCTGCCCTTTCGATAAGTTCCTCTTTATTCTTTGAGCTTATAGAAGCGGTGGATATTCCTATGCTTACCGTGACCTTTACTGTCTTTCCATCCACAGAGAAAGGATGATCCATAACGGTTTTCCTTAATCTTTCGGCAATGTTCTTCGCTCCTTTGCTGTCTGTGCCCGGTAATATAGCGGCGAATTCTTCACCTCCGTATCTGGCAGGGACGTCTATACTTCTCAATGCGGCCTTGAGGATACCTGCAACTCCATGAAGTATCTTATCCCCTGCCGGATGCCCGTATGTGTCGTTCACTTTTTTAAAATAATCGATATCCATGAGCATAAGGGACAGAGGTTCGGGAAAACGGTCGAGCCTCCTGATCTCTCCCGATAACCTCTCATGGAAGTGTCTGTGATTATAGAGACCCGTAAGCCCGTCCGTTGTCGCCATCCTTTCTATCTTCGCATGCAGCCTTGCATTTGCGATAGAGATGGATGCCTGGGTTCCGAGGACCTCGAGCAATTCTATCTGGTGGGGGTTGAATGCACCTATTTTTTCGGAAAGGAAAACGAGCATCCCTATAAACTCTTTCTCATACATGAGAGGAAGAATGAGAACAGAGCTTACGTCCTTTGTCCTGAAGGGCATCAGAGGCAGACTGTAGTTTCTTACGTCTGAGAGGTAAAGAGGCTCCATATTTTTTCCGGCCATATCGAGAAGCGTACCGCTCAGGGCAATCGCTCTTTTCTCTACCTGGAGATTTCCCGTATGCTGTACGACTTCGAAGATATCCCCCTTTTTGAGCAAAAATATGATCGAAGACGGTGCTATTCTGTAGCCGCTTCCGATTATTCTCTGTGCAAGGACTTCGATCTTCAAGGATGATGCGAGCTTTGAACTCTCTTCATGAAGCACCCTCAGTCCTGCATGGGAACGCTGTATCTGGGGATATACACGTTCCCGATGGAATATCCTTATAATCTGTTTCGAGAATAACTTTAAGGTGTTTGCGTCGGCATCGCCAAATGCGGAGAATCTTGAAGTATCGCAAGTCAGGACCCCAAGCATAAAAGACCCATCTATTACCGGAAGGGCAATGAAAGATGCGATTTCCCCTCTCTTAAGGTATCCTACCTCATATCCCTTTTCGCTTACATTCGATGAGATTATTGTACGTTTTTCCTTGAAACACAGCATTATCAAACCCTTTCCCGAAGGTATAATATTCTGTGAATCTTCGGTAGAAGACCTGAGTTTGAGGTCATCATTATAGGGTGTGAAAAGATTAACCGAATCGGCAAGCATAGAATATTTTATAGTGAGCAGAATCTCTTTTATCTCCTCATCGGCCATTGACATGGAAGACAGATACTGTGACATGACTGCATCGTCCCCTAAATCCACCTCGGGGGCATGAGCGACTTCTGCAGCATTTTTTCTCAATGATACGAGCTGCGATTCAAGTATATCCTTCTTTTTATTGAGGGCATTAACAAATAGAGATACAACTACAACCGATAAGATCACGGCAAGATTCAGGGATAACTCTTCCGATATATTATCCGTCTCGATGAAATGCCTTATTTCAAGAAAGGGAACCGTAAAACCGAGAGGGATAACAATTCCCGGCGGGAAGAATACAGCCGATGGTATCAGCAACATGAGGTATATTGTATGCAGCCACCTATACCCGGAAAACTGTATACCGCCGGCTATAAGGAATACAAGCGATAACAATATCCAGAAAATATAAGGTTTGTCCTTCTTTATAAACCTCAGGAGGGAACAAATAATTGTACATGAGAGTACGAATGGAAACCAGATGTAGGGCTTTATTAACGGGAATTTAAAGAAGAGGCCGAGCCATGACAGAAGAAGGAGTACAGGAGGAGCAAGCCTTTTTACCTCGATGAAGCCCTTCCCCTTTTTATCTCCTCTTCCCTGAAAAACTTTTTGTACAGCACTTCCCACTCAGGACTTCCCTCGACTAATTTTTTCGAAAAGGACAGAAGCTTTTTCCTTACGGCAACATCCATATCCTCGCCTATTTTAAGTTCGTTGCCGATTATGCGTTTTATCTCCCGCCTTATCTTCCCTTCTTCCTCTGTGATATCAACGAGGTCTCTATCGATGAGCCCCTTAAGCAGAACATGCGTCAGGTGTGTAAACTTTTCCTCGGAAAGCATTATAGGATGAGATTCCTCTCCTTCACTATTTTTTGTTTTGTGAGATCAAATAACCTTCTATAATCGAGTCTGCTGCGTTCTATCTCAGGGCTGTGTTTTTTTAGAATCTCTCTGACTTCCTCGTTTAATCTGTCCTCGACCGTGAGCTCATCCATGATGAGTTCTTCGGCCCCGGCTAACAGTTTGTCCATCGCTACAAGAGGTATAATAAGTTTTTTTGCGACAATACCCTCAATAACCTTTTTAGTTATCAGAGGTACCCATGTCTTTGGAATCCTCATGACTACTTTTCTACAAAAGAAAGGAGTGCTATATTCCTCGCCCTCTTTATTGCCCCTGTCAGATCTCTCTGATGCTTGGCACACACCCCTGTCATACGCCTCGGAAGAATCTTCCCTTTATCCGTTAGATAGTTTCTTAATATCCTGGTGTCTTTATAGTCTAAAAACTCCACTTTTTCGGAACAAAACCTGCAAAATTTTTTCTTCTGTATCCTTCTCTGTTGCAATATCGTCTCCTTTCTTTAATTCAGTGTCTGTGATCAGTGTCCATGTCAGTAAAAATAAACTGTCACTGACACTATCCACTATTCATTAAAACGGTTCTAAATCCGTTGTCTCTTCCGGTGGGGCTATATCTTCGCCGGTACCGGAATCTCCTCCTTCTGCCTGACCGGAAGATTTCCTTGATAAAAACCTGACCGTGTTTGCAACGACCTCAAACTTGCTTCTATGCTGGCCATCGGACTCCCACCGCCTTTCCTGTAACCTTCCCTCGACAAGGACAGACCTGCCTTTACTAAGATATTGGCTGCAAGATTCGGCCTGTTTCCCGAAGACAACGGTATCAATAAACAACGTCTCCGATTTGAGTTCATCCGATTGCTTGTACCTCGAGTTCACGGCTATTCTGAATGAAGCGACTGCCGTACCTTGCGGCGTATATCTGAGTTCGGGATCCTTTGTCAGATTTCCTATGAGGATTACTTTATTGAACATTTAGACCTCGCTTTTTTGTTCTGTTTTCTCTCCATGGGTTGACTGACCTTCGCTGCCGGAAATAGTTTGCAGTATTGTCCCTGCCTGTTTTTTACCCGGTCTTAAAACCATATATTTTATTACAGGGTCAAAAACCTTATAGTAATCTTCAAGTTTCTTTATTGCTGCCGAAGGGGCCTTAAAGATGAGAAGGAGATAAAATCCCTTTTTCTGTTTCCTGATCTCGAATGCAAGTTTTCTTTTCCCCCATGTATCGGCCTTTAATATCTCACCGCCGGAGTTTACTATGAGGTCTTTTATCTTTTTTGAGGCCGCTTCGATCTCTTCGTCCGGAAGAGAGGCATTTAGGATTACGATATTTTCATAGATGTTCATTAGAACACCTCCTTACGGATTTATCCGCCTCAGGCGGATTAGAGCCCTACTCCAAAAGAGAGAGCAAGGAGTGATTATTTATAACACAGCACGACAGATAAAATCAACTTTCAGATTTTTTTATCCCTGGTGTATTTTTTTTAACAGAAAAAATTTAAGCGGACACCCCTCCTAAAATAGGAGGGGAGCTATTAGAGTGTCCTCTTAAACGTCATGATTGCAACGGCCATCATCAAGACCGTAAAGATGAGGAGAAAAATAATATCCCCTGAAATATTTACAAAACTTGCCCTCTTGAACAGGACGGATTTTAAGGCATCCACGGCATATGCCTCGGGATTTATCTTTGCAAATGCCTTAAGCCATCCCGGAAAACTCGCTATGGGATAAACAGCCCCGCTCGGGAAAAAAAGTATAACATTAAGAAATCCGCTTAGTATCCCCACTATTCTCGGATGGGTTACCCTTCCGAGGACAACAAATAACAGGCTTAAAAGACACAACGTAGTTAGTATTATCACTATAAAAATGGAGAAGCACTGCTCGACTCCCCGCGAAAAGGGGATACCCGTTATCAACATACTTACAACGAATATCAGTACGGCAATACCTGTTGTTATAAAAAGACCGCTTATAATGAGTCCCGATACTATATCGGATTTTGAAAGCGGGGTAAGGAGATAACTTTCGTCAATCCCGAGGAATCTGTCCATAACAAGGTTAAAGGCTCCCGTTGTAAGTGTTCCTAAGAATATCGCCATTATTACTACGCCCGGGACAAGGGACTGGTAATAATCAACCTTGCCGTAGAGGTTCACCTCTCTCGGATACGCCTCACCCTGTACCTCCCTTATCCGGACATATTCATGGTTTAAGAACCTGAATACACCTTCGACCGCACCCCTTATCGTCTCGGAAGATATACCATCCGTATTATCGAGGAAGAGACCTGCCGAAGGGATCCTCTTTAATGAAATCCCCTTGCTGAAATCGGGTGGTATTATTAGCGCAGCCTTATATTTGCCTTCCCTTACTCCTTTAACAGCCTCTCTCTGATCACTGATGCTTAAGATCGTAATTGTCTTCGGTCCTGCCTCGATCGCCCTCAGGTTCCTGATTACCTGTTCGGAATAAGGGCCTGAATCCTGATCCACAACTGCTAACGGAAGACCTTCGAGTTTCCCCTGAAAAGAATTGCCGAGGATAAGGAGATATACAATCGGCATCAGAACGCTCATAGCAAGGACGACCGGATTACGTTTGAACTTCTTTAAATCCCTCTCTATTACCGCAAGCGTTCTCGTCATATCAAACCAATCTTTCTTGCTATCTCCCCAATTTTTGAGGGATCCCGGCACCGATGAGAAAACTCACCTTTTTTGCCTCCTCCTCCCTGATAGACCTACCCGTATAGTGTATAAATACATCTTCCAGAGACTGTTCATGTATCGTCGCGGATAAGACCCTTCCGCCTGCCGTTCTAACTGTATCAATAAGGACAGGCAGGTTCTGTGCCCCGCTGTCAACATATACCCTAACGCTATCCTCCTCTTTATTGACCTTATGTACAAAAGGCAACCCATTCATTGCCTCGATAATCCCCTGATCGAGGTTCCCAACCTTAAGCGATATGATATCTTTTCCGGGGATACGTGATTTTAGTTCATCCGGACTGCCGAGGGCTATGATCTTTCCGGCGTCTATTATAGCTACACGGCTGCATAATGCCTCGGCCTCTTCCATATAATGTGTAGTAAGGAATATCGTCATCGTATCGCCTTCCCTGAATTTTCTGAGGAAGTCCCAGATAAGATGCCTGCTCTGAGGATCGAGACCGATCGTAGGCTCATCGAGAAAGAGTATCTTAGGTTTGTGAACCAGAACCCTCGCTATCTCAAGCCTCCTCCTCATTCCGCCGGAATATGTCGCGACAAGGTCGTTTGCCCTCGATGAAAGACCGTGGGTTTTAGTAAGGTTGTAAGTATCCTGATAAGGGTTGTCTTCCCTGCTCCGTTAGGCCCGAGGAAACCGAAGAACTCTCCTTCAAAGACATCGAAGCTTACATTATCAACAGCAGTGATATGCCCGAACTTTTTTGTTATACCCGAGACCTCAACTGCCTTTGAATATTGCATGTTAATTCCAATTAGATATATGGTGATGGCTGAATGCCGAAGAAATACAATGACAACACCTTATAAAATTAATCCACATGTGAATATTCATAAAAACAATTATCGCATTGTTCCCTATGAACCAAGTTTCTCAAAATAAGGTTGCACATCTTAATATTTCGTCGATTCATTGTATTTCTGAGGTGTTCAGCCATCACCATAAGGTATTTTCACCTCCACCGTCATCCCCGGTTTCAGTAAGCCGTCGGGATTTTGTACCTTTATCTTTACCCGGAAGGTCTTTATATCCTGCCTTCCCCTGACAACGTCCCTCTGCGTTGCAAAATCAGCATACCTGCCTATCTCGGAGACTTTCCCCTTGAACTCCCTTCCTTTGATCCCCTCGGTTCTTATAATCGCATCCTTACCGAGGGAAACAAGTCCTACCTTTGTCTCTTCTATATCTACACGCGCATAAAGATTATTCATATCCACTATTGTCATGATCGTTGTCCCGGGGCTTGCCATTTCACCCTTTTCCAGTGACTTAAAAACAACAGTCCCGGATATCGGAGATGAGATCATTGTGTCCTTTAACCGTGAAGTGTTATAAAAAAGATTCGCCCCGGATTCCTTCATCTTTGCCTTGGCTGAATCGAGTTCGCTGACAGCGGTGTTTAGCCGTGCCGATGCCGCATCCTTTTTTGAATGTGCTGCCTTAAGTCTCGCTTTTGAGGAAGTATGATTCGCTGTAGATGTATCATGATTTGTCCTCGCTAAATCGAGGGACGCCTTCGTTATGTATTCCTCCTTAAAAAGCGATTCCGCCCTGTCCAACTCTCTCTTTGCCTCATCCGTCAGAGCCCTTGTCTTTTCCACATCAGCTTCGGCGTTTTTTATATCGGCCTCCGCACTGCGAACATCGGCCTCTGCACTCCAGAGCGACGATTCCGCTACCTTTATCTCTGCCCGACTGCGTTCAATCCCTGCCTTTGCCTGTTCTACCAAAGCCGCTAAATCATCGCTTTCGAGTCTAATAATAGTCTGTCCTTCCTTCACACTATCACCCTCGGTGCAGAATAACTCCAGAATCCTGCCGGAAACCTTTGCAGAGATATTTACCTCCGTACCTTCTATTATTCCGGTCGAGATCAAAGCAGGCTCTTTTTTTTCTTCACGAGAATAAAGATACAGAGCCGCTGCTGCAAGTAAAACTATGACAAGTGGAATTATTTTTATCCTTGCCTTCATTAAAACAGTCTCATAATTGAATTTACATTATAAAAAAATCTCCCCTCGCCCCTCTTTTCCAAAGAGGGGTATGTTTCTCCCTTTGGCAAAGGGAGATTAAGAGGGATTTTATAAATTAATGCGTTAATATTTATTCATACCTCAATGCATCTATCGGATTAAGTAAGGATGCCTTGTAAGCCGGATAAAATCCGAAGAATATCCCGACAAGCCCTGAAAAGCCGAATGCAAGCAATATGGACAACGGCGATACTACCGTGGGCCATCCTGCAATCATCGAGAGTATCCTTGAGCCGGTTATCCCGATAATTATTCCGACTATGCCGCCGATCAGCGACAATGTCATGGCCTCTATTATGAATTGGAGTCTTATGTCCCATGTTCCGGCACCTATCGCCATCCTGATCCCTATCTCTCTTGTCCTTTCCGTGACGGATACAAGCATGATGTTCATGACCCCGATACCTCCAACCAGCAGGGAGACAGATGCGATAGCACCGAGAAGTATAGTCATTATCTTAGTAGACGCCTCTGCTGCCTGCATCATCTGCGTAAGATTTCTCACTGTGAAATCGTTCTCCTGTTTTGGCCCGATTCGATGCCTCTGCCTTAGCAGTTCATTTATCTGTGCCTCCGCAGCACTTAGATCCTGTGCACTCTTTGCCTTAACCATAATTATCCTTATCATTCCGGGAAATGCAGTACCGAAAAGTTTTTTCTGTGCAGTTGTTACCGGTACATAGATTGTGTCGTCCTGATCCTGACCTGTCGGTGACTGCCCTTTTTCTTCGAGGACTCCAATGACCGTAAAAGGAACTTTCTTTATCCTGACTATCTTTCCTACGGGATCTGTGTCTCCGAAGATATTGTCCACTACAGTCTGTCCCGGCAAGCATACCTTTGTAGAACTCTTTACATCCTGTTCTGTAAACGGCCGTCCGGAGGATAACTCCCAATCCCTCACGATCAACATGCCCGGCGTAGTCCCGACCACGCCTGTTGACCAGTTCTGGTGACCGTAAATAACCTGTGCAACACCGTTCAGAATAGGACCCACTTCGGATACGGCTGAACACTCCTTTTTTATTGCCTCGGCATCGGATAGGGTAAGCGTGGGCTGTGTGCCTGCTCCCATTCTTACGCCTCCGGTAGTAGTTGATCCCGGCAGTACCATAAGGAGATTGCTTCCCACACTCGATATCTGCTGTTCTATCTGCCTGCTCGCACCCGTACCGATGGCGAGCATGGCAATAACTGCACCGACGCCGATGATGACGCCGAGCATTGTAAGTCCTGAACGCATCTTGTTCACCCTCAATGCCCTCAAAGATATCTTTAATGTAGAAGGTATGTTAATCATATTAGCTATAAGCTGTCAGCTATTAGCTGTCGGCTTTTATTTTCATCGCTGATTATACATCCGTCGAGGAATTTTATTATACGCTTGCTGTATGCAGCTATATCGGGTTCATGGGTGATAAGTATTATGGTAATATCCGATTCCTGATTTAGTTTGACAAAGAGATTCATTATCTCTGCACTCGTCTTTGTGTCAAGGTTTCCCGTAGGCTCATCCGCAAGGATTATAGGAGCATCATTCACCATAGCCCTCGCAATGGCAACCCTCTGCTGCTGCCCTCCGGAAAGCTGGTTCGGATGGTGCCCGGCCCTGTCTTCGAGCCCGACACTCTTTAGAGCCTCTATCGCCTTTTCCCTTCTCTTCCCGGCAATCGCACCATCGTAGAGTAACGGGAGTTCAATGTTTTCGACAGCAGATGTCCTCGACAAAAGATTGAACCCCTGAAATACAAACCCGACCTTCTTGTTCCTGACCCCTGCAAGCTCATCCCTGCCGAGTCTTCCGACATCAACGCCTTCTAAAAGATATTGCCCGGTCGTCGGTTTATCGAGGCATCCGAGTATATTCATGAATGATGACTTTCCTGAGCCGGATGGACCCATTATGGCGATAAATTCTCCCTTTTCTACGGTTGTGGAGATACTGCACAGTGCCTGTACACTTACATCTCCGAGCTTATAGACCTTAGTTATGTCTTTTACCTCGATGAGCGGCATATCAGAACATCCTCGGTCCCCTCGACCGCTGTCTTTCTTTATTGTTAGCTTTAAGCAAGGACTCAACTATTACTTCCTGCCCTTCCTTAATCTCTCCTGATACAAGCTCTGAAAAGGTTCCATCGCTTATACCTGTAGATATTGGTATGTGTTTCGGCTTGTCCTTTTCGACTATCCAGATACCCGGCCCCTTCTTGCTTACGACGTCTTTGCCTTTTTCATCGGGTTTAAACCTGATGGCGGCATTCGGGATTTTTATGATATCTTTTTTTGTAGATATGATTACCGAGACATTTGCAGTCATTCCGGGTTTAAGCTTGAGTTCGGGATTATCTACCTTCATCACTACATCATAAGTGACGACATTCTGAACTGTTACCGGAGCATTTCTTATCTGCCATACCTTTCCTTTGAATGTTATTTCAGGATAGGCGTCTACAGTGAATTCAACATCCTGTTTGTCCATTAATTTTCCTATATCAGCCTCGTCTACATTCGCATTGATCTGCATCTTCGTAAGATCCTGAGCTATCGTAAACAGCGTTGGGGTTTGGAAACTCGCTGCAACGGTCTGTCCTATATCCACGTTCCTCGAAATAACGACGCCATCCACAGGAGATACTATCTTTGTATACCCGAGATTTGTCTGTGCGTTCTTTAATGAAGCCTCGGACTGGGCTACCTGTGATTTAGCTGCGGTCACCTGTGCATTTGATGTTTGATAATTCGTCTCTGAGGTATCAAGGTCACTCCTCGCAATAAGATTCCTCGAGAAGAGTTCCTTGTTCCTATCCCTCGTCCGTCTTGCATCTACAAGGGCTGCCTCTGCCTTTTCGAGGTTTGCCTTAGCAACGAGTAGATTAGCCTTTGCCTGCTCCACCTGCGCCTCGAATAAGGCAGGGTCTATTAAGGCGATAATCTGTCCCCTTTTTACCCTCGAATTGAAATCTACATAGATGTTCTTTATCGTGCCGGAAACCTGTGTACCGACCAATACCGTTGTAACGGCATTCACCGTGCCGGTTGCCGTAACGAAATTTACTATATCGCCTCTCGTAATCTTTTCGGTTCGGTATTTCATACCGTTTCCCTTATTTTTGAAAGATGTAGATGCAGCTATGCCCAACGCTATTACAATTACGATCCCGGCTATTATTTTTTTCATCTAATACGTCCTCTCATATAGAAAAGTGGAGATGTCGAGAAAAAATTTATTTTTCGATACCTTAGTGCACCTCAAACCGATGTTATTGCAAATATTTTTATCCATAGTGCAATTCAAGAAAAATTTCAAAAAATATCGAGTTAAAGAAATTTTTGACCGATGTCTGCACTTTCCGGATTAATCGTATGCACATTTCATTTTTCACCCATAGCCTTCTCAAGGCTTGCTATCGCAATCCTGTAATCATAGATCGCCTCTATATAGGATAATTTTGCATTATTTAGTGCAACCTGTGCATCCGTAACCTCGATCGGGCTTCCTACCCCGGCAGTATACCTGCCGTTTGCGAGATCGAGATTCTCCTCTGCCTGTCTTACGACAAGTTCTGCGATCGGAATCCTTTCCTCTGCCTCACTGAGATTCAGATATGCCTGTTGTATTTCGAGGAATATATTTTGTTTTAATGATTCCTCATTCGCCTTGAATACATTCAGGTTTGCAGTAGACTCTTCAACCTGATATTTTGTCTGGAAACCGCTGAAGATCGGGAATGATAAGGTCATACCGATATCCCATCCCCCATCGCGTAGAAAAGTCTCACCGGACCGGCTGTAGGATGCACTGCCCGTTAATGCAGGATAATAATCCTTCTTTGCCAGCTCTATAGAGTTCTCTGCAGCCTGCCTTTTAAAGACGACGGATACAAGATCGGGTCTATTTTTATACGCCCTGCCGATTGTCTCCTCAAAGGTTATTGTATATTTTCGGAATTCGAGGTTATCTTCTATGGAATATTCAGGTGCATCCGGCACTCCCATTACATTGTTAAGCGATGCATTTGCAATTCTAAGGCCGTTCCCTGCCTTTATCAGGTCCAGCCTCGCATTACCGAGATCAACCTCTGCTCTGGTCACATCGAATTTGGGTTTTGTTCCCACCTCATAAAATCCCTTTGCCTGTTCGAGATGCAGGTTGAACTGCTTAACCGCATCTTCTGCAACATCCCTGTTCCTTTTAGCCCTTAATACTCCATAGTATGACTGCTTTACATTAAAGATTACCTGCTCTCTGACACCCTCGAGATCGGCTCTGGATGAATCGAGATTCAATCTCTCGATATCTACCTGCGTCGAGGTCTTGCCGAAATTATAGATATTCTGTTTGAGTGAGAGGCTGCTCGTATATTGATTGTTTGAACTGCCGGAGGATGATGCCCGGCTGTAACCGGATGCAATATCTATCTGCGGATAATAATCTGCATTGGCAGAGCCGACCCTACTCTGATTTGCTGTAACTGTATTTAATGCAGCAGAGATACCCGGCTGCTTTTTCAAAGCAATATCCACACACCTCTCCAAATTGAGGAGTTCACCCTTTTTTATAACCTCCTCGGCTGCACACGTAAATGGGATCATCAACCCAAAAATTGCGATTGAAAAGATGCGGATAAAAATGAATCTATCTTTTTTTATTTGCAAAATAAGCTTCCTTTAATGACCGGCTCCCACGTATCCACAGGTACAAATATTCTAACATGTTTTATTTTAAATCGACTTGTTTTTTGCCATAGTTGCCCATCTGGATGTTCATACGAGGAAAACACAGGAACAAATTGATTTTCGAAGAGCTCAATATTGGGGTTAAGATTCAAGAGGGTAAGACTTTCAGCCCTACCCTCTTTTTGGAACTTATCTAATCAGATAAATATACTTATCCTACCATTCCGATATGCCCCAGTCGTTATTCTCACCGGATTTAGAGGTTGAACTTGAGACACTGAATGCAAAATAATCATAATCGAGAAGGTTATAGCTCGTGTCATATGCACCTACCCAATAATAGTATGATCCCGACGATATAGTGGATGGGATATTTGTGTACAGGTTATTAACAGTAAGTGTCTTGCCGCCTGAAAGTGTAAGCGATTTTGAGATTAATGTCGTCCATGTTCCATCAGGGTTTACAAGATAGATGTATACGTAGAATGGATAGCTTGAATTCGTGTTGTTCTTTATCGAAATGGAGAATGGTCCTAATTTGCTGCCTTTAGAGACAGAGGTGTTAGTGGGGGGAGTAAGGGTAAGAGAGATGGGGCCGGATTCGAGGCAGCCACAACCCACGATCATCCAGTCGGTATCCTCTGAGCAATCAGGATTTAGATAGGTAGAGTTGCTCCGTGTTACTCCATCCATATACCATACGGCAAGTTGCCCGGTGCTGTGATGCTGCCATAGTATGTCGGGCTTTCCATCGGAGTTGAGGTCATCAACACCCGTGACCTTCCAGTTTATATCACCCGGATTGTCAGGACTCAGATATCCCGAACCAATCTGTGTTGTCCCGTCCATGAACCATGCCTGAAGCTGTCCTGTACTTTCGTTCTGGAATAATATATCCGGCTTTCCGTCACAGTTGAAGTCGTGTTTGTTTGTGGGGTTAAGCGTATAGGTTGCAGTTACGCTTTTTGCTGCATTCATCGCTATTGTGCATGTGTTGTCGGTTGTCGAATCGCAGCCAGACCATCCTCCAAATGTGGAACATGTATCTGTCGCTGCCGTAAGCGTTACACTTGTGCCTGAATTGTATGTCTCGGAACAATCCGAACCGCAATCTATTCCTGTGCCTATTACCGTTCCTATACCTGTCCCTGTTTTTGATACTGTATGTACCGACATTTCCACTCCATGTGACTCCCTTTCCGCTCGATGCTACTATGCCTGTTCCTGTACCTATTTTGTTGATTGTGAGTGTGTAAGTAGCAGATGTAAATGTTGCCGTTACACTCCTCGCTGCATTCATCGTTACCGTGCATGTTGAAGATGTACCCGAACAATCTCCGGACCAACCCGTGAAGGTCGAGCCTGTATTGGCAGCAGCAGTTAGGGTTACGGATGTACCTGATGAATAGGAAGCCGTGCCTACATCACCGCTCCATGTGATTGTCCCGGCGTCAGCCGTTACTGTGCCATTGCCGGATTTTGTGATTGTAAGATCATATTGTGATGGTGTACCACCACCGCCTCCGCCACCACCGGTTGGAGGTGTATATGTATAGGTGAATGTGGCTGAGATAGTGTGGTCTGCTGTTACATTGCTGAATGTGTAGGAAGTTACTGCTCCGACTGATGAACCATCAACTGTTACATCCGATAATGAGTAGTTAGTATCGGTTGTTATCGTACATGTGGAGCTTGAACCGGAATTTACTGGATTCGGTGAGCATGAGATACTTCCACCGGTTCCAGCAGAGGCTGTGATGGTATATTGTGATTGAATAATGTATGTTTCCGTTTTAGTCGTCTCACTGTTCCCGGCATTATCTATCGAATAGAACCTTAAGTCTGTCGAGTTTGAAATATTTAGAGCACCGGTGTAGATAGTCGTGGGCGTACATCCTGTGCCTGTACAGTAGTATGTATTTGCACACCCGCTGCCACCGCCGTCATTGCAAGAGAGTATTACACTCTGTGCAGAGGCATATGTCCCACCTGCAGGTGAAGCGGTGGTTGTTGGGGGTGTTGTATCAGAGGCTAATGTTACTACTTTGAATAACCGGTTTCCGTTGGCATCATATTGGTATACAACCACGGTGCCATCAGAACGCTCGACGCGGGTAAGGCGGTTGAGGTTATCGTATTGATATGTTATAGTCGCTCCGAAAGATATTATTGACGACATTAGAGTAAGGGCAACTATAAGTGATAATGTCTTAATTCTCAGCATATTTCCCCTCTAACATTCCCCCCATGGTTTTTGACAGAAGATTATGTTTATGATAGATTAAATTCATGCAAACTGCTGCGAAAACATACAAGTTTGTCGGAAAGGTACTTCCTGACGGCCATCTTTCTATTCCGGAAGATGTTGCAAAGGACCCAGCAAAGGAGTTTGAGGTCATCATGACGCCTGTTGAGGATATTAAGAAAATTACCATACGGTATCTTGCGGGTGATATAAAAAAGACCCGCAAATTTGCAGATATAATCTTTAGCCCTTCAGAAGCTGAAGAAATCAGAAACGCCATATATGAGACCTTCGGAACCACTGATGTCGACACAGTAATAGACATTGTCAGAAGAAAAGATCCTCTGAAATGATCGCTCTTGATACCGATGTTCTCGTTATTAATCATTTCTTTCAAAACGACCCTCGCTATAATGAAACTCGACTCCTGATTGAAAAAGTCGCTGGTGACACCAAAGGAGTCACAATATTCAACCTATTGGAACTTTGTGGAATAATCGCCTCCGCCAATAAACTCAAGTTCTCCTTGAACCTGTTTGAGCAATACAACGAATCTAAAGATATACGCATACTTTCTCCGCAAATGAACGCCAACATAGCCGATGAAGATGTCTTCTGGAGATTGGTCCTTTCAGAATGTTTCTCACATATCCAAAGAGGCATGCGCCTCGGCGACGCAGCGATCCTCTGGACTCTTGAGACCAACCATGAGGTTGACATCTTCGTTACGTGGAATACAAAACATTTTAAAGATAAAACGTCTCTCAAAGTCCTAACTCCTGCTGAGTTTCTGTAATTTTGGCTATTTCCATAAAACTGCACATATCCCTTTTCTCCAAGAGTTATTTCTTATTTTTCTTACTCCCGTAACGTGGGAAGCTTTTATAAGCTGCTCTTTCCATACTGTAGAATTCATAAGAACCCTCAGCGATGTCAATCGCTATTCCAACAGGACTATATAAAACACCTATTAACTTTGCTGACAATAATAAGGACTCAAGGGCACGCGTATCTGGCTCGACACCATATAACCCACTAAAAAATAAGTCAAACGGCACATAGGCTACCTTGCCAACTGTCAGCATCTTACCGGCAAAGCTTAATTTATCCGAGACTGCCGCCAGATTACCTGCCTTTGTAGCTGAAATAAAATCAAATGATTTTCTTTGCCACGATGAAATCTTATAGAAATTGGAGCCTGCGTTGGTTGCCTTTTCTGCATAACCTACCGTGTTAGAGACCGTATCAATAAAGTCAGACCAAGCCACTTTTAACCCCTCCGCATCAATATAGTTCACCGGATTCCCGCCGACATACGCATACAGATTCAAATCTCCTCCCTCAAAACCTATCGGGTCTTTGCTCAGGAATCTTCCGTTTTCAACATCGTAATATCTTGCCCGCATAAAAAGGAGGCCGTTGCCTTCGTCCATTACGCCGTATTTGCCGACGTATCTAAAAGAATTAGGGGTCGTTTCGCTAACTGACAATGCCTTGCCGAATTCATCATAAGCATATTTTTCAGTTATATTTTCGCTGCTGTCTGTAATCGCTATTGTATTTCCGATGCTGTCGTAGTGATATTTATAACGCTGTCCACCCGATGTTATCTTCGAGATAAGACCGTTTCCGTAAACATAGTAACTTGAAATAGTACCGCCTGAATCGGTCTCTGCAAGGACATTGCTCATATCTCCATTTAAGTCGAGGACGTACCTTGACTGAACTCCGTCTTTTGTGCGGGCGATCCTATTGCCGAAGCCGTCATAGAGGTATTGAGTTGACTGTCCTCCGACCGTGGCCTGCGTCAAGCGGTTTGCATAATCAAAACTATAAACATTGCCTGTGCTTGTGCCTATGAGATTCCCTTCGGGGTCATGGGTATAAGTAATGTCTCCGGCAGAGGTTATCTTATTTGTATCATCATATGCATAGGAAATATTCGCTGCTGTTAAAGCAGAGGTTATAGGCTCATTAATAACAATCTGCGTAGGATTGCCGAATGCATTCAGTGTGAAAGAATAATCCGATATGACCGTATTGTTTGATTTTTTGTTTGATAAGCCTATCAATTTGTTTGCCGGGTCATAGGAATAAGCAGCAGTCGTACTATTCGGATTTGTAGTCGTCTTGAGTATCCCTGCATTGTCATAAGCATATGTGGTTGTGCCGTTCAGCCAGTCTGTTACAGAGGTCAGCCGATTATCGCCATCATACGAATACGAGACAGGATTATTGCCGGGATAGATTATTTTGGTGCGGTTTCCGGATGCGTCATACTCATAAGACACAGTCTTTCCGACAAGACTATTCGTAGAGCTCGAAATGCGGTTAAGGACATCATATGCGAATGTTGTAGTGCCGTTGTCATCTGCCATACCTTTTAAATTTCCATTTGCATCATATTCCGTGAATGAAACCTTTGGTACATCATCATATTTTATCGCGGTTATTCTATTGTTTGCATCATAGACATAAGAAATGATATGACTATCGGGTAATGTGACTGTGCTCAGCTTTCCTACAGTGTTATAACCGTATTGATGGACTTTCCCAGTAGGGTCTGTCTCAGTGGCAGGAAGGTTCATTGCATTGTAAGTATAGGTCGTTGCTTTTCCTCCGAAGTCTGTGATACTTGTAAGTCTGTTATTTTTGTCATAAGTATAAATTGCAGATTTGTTATCGGCATTTAGAACATTGGTCAGATTGTCGTTTGCGTCATAGGTATAATTTGTCGTCCTACTCAGTTGGTCGGTCTTGCTTAATAAGCGGCCGGCATTATCATAGGTAAAATCAACATGGGTGCCGAGGGCATTATCTGTTATCGTAGTCGGATTTCCGTTTGAGTCATATGTATAGGCAACGCTGTGATTATTCGGATCGGTGATGGTGTCAACCAGACCATTGGAAAAATATGTATAAGATGTTGTGCCGTTCATCGGGAGCTTAATACTTGTGAGATTCTTTTTATTCGCATCGTAGTTGTAATATGTGATATATCCCCGGGGGTCGGTGACAGACGTAACATTATTTTTATCATCATATGTATAGGTTGTTATCTGACTAAGTGCATTTACAGCGGTAGCAACATTTCCCTTTGCATCGTAACTATATGTGGAGGCATTTGAATTTCTGTCCGTGACTGTCTTTGGCAGATTCAGCAAATTCCCTGTGTCGTAACCGACATATACCGATTTAAGACTTGCATCCTTTACCTCTGTTACCCTGTACAAACTATCGTGGACGTAAGTTGCCATATTCCCTTGAGAGGATGAAATTGCCGTTCCATTGGTATAATCAAAGCTAAGCGATGTTCCACCGACCGAATAACCTGTAATCCTCTGTTGATTATCGTATGTAGATGTAATCGAATTCCCCTCAGGGAAGGTTATGCCTGTTAAAATATGATCGGTATTGTATGCGTAGGTTGTCGTATTTCCCATGGCATCAATTAATGTTGTCATGTTTCCATCGCCATCGTATGAGAATGAGATGCTTCTGTTTGATGAGTTGTCTGTAACCTTCTTTAATCTCCATGAAGTATCATGCTCAAAACTAAAGTTCCTACCGGTGGCATCATCAACACGGTATAACAAACCAGTGTCGGCGGTATAACTGAAATTCATCCTGTTACTATGCTTATCTTCTATATATGTAAGAAAAACCGATGGCACAAATGGTGAGCCTGACGGGATGTTAATAGAGAGCTTACGGAAGGCATAAATCGTCTGGTCTTTTGTTGTCAGGTTATAACCATCGTTCATGCCGTCATTAACTCTGACCAGCGTATCAAAATTGCCTGCGTCAGGCGTAAAATTATTATTGCCGTCATTTGTAAAATAACTCTCTGTTCCATCACCCCATTTGATAATCACATTGCGGTCGGCATCTTCCAGAATATATGAGTATAGACTATGACTCCAGCCCGGGCCTAACGGCAGTTCCGAAAGATTATTGGAATTATAATATCTGGTAAATACTAATTGAGGGCCAACACCCTTTAGAGACAAATCGGTAAATGAGACAGGCTTGAACGCACCGGTTTCAGTATCAATACCTGCAAAATTTCCTTGAGGGCGATTTTGTGCAATCGGATTTTTCAAACCTGAAGGTGAGACATAACCCATCGCACCATTACTTATAAAACCGTAATTATTTATGGCATTATCGTACTCGAATTTACTGATTGTATAAAAATTATCGGTATCTGCTGTTTTTTCAAGATAGTAAAGCGGGGAAGTGCCTTCGACAGCAGTGGTGTATACAAACCCGGCAATCCCCTCATAACTATATCCGGCAATAATCTTATTATCCTTTTCGGTTTCGCTGCTCGTGTAGAAATGAATATCCGATACGGGATTATATAGCCGGAAAAGATAACCACAATTAGGGTCGTCAAATTTCCGGTCGGATATATATGCCTCTATCTTTTCGTATGAATAACCGGAAGATTTTGCCGAATCTCTCTGAACTGCCGAAGTAGTATAAAAGTGGTCTTTATTGGTATTGTTATACATGCGATAAAGGGGAACCCAGACCGGAGCAGAATATACAGGCAAGTTATAGGTAAATTGCCATGCATCAGACCATGCCGTGTAAGAACCATCCGAAAGTTTTGCCCTGACCTTCCAATAATAGACATTATCAGGCAGATGATTGGTTATAGTTCTTGATGTTGATGTTAAAGCCGTTTCATTAAGCTCAGGCGAACCAAAGCCTGAGTTATTATCAACAAGGATTTCATAAGAGCTGGCATTGGCAACCGACGACCATTGAAAGGTGATGTCGCTATTTGTGATGGTGGAGTTGTTAGAGGGGGAAATAAGAGAGGGGGCAGTAGAAGCAGTTCCATATAATTCCTGGATTTCAGATTCGGTTAAGACTCGATTGTAAATGCGTATGTCGTCAATCTTACCGTTTACATAATACCAACCGGAAGGCCCCATCCCGACATATATTTCCACATTCGCCATATTCGGATTCAAATCAAAAGCTGATGTTGTTTCTTCACTTTGCAATATGCCATCGAGATATGCTTTAATCATTCCGCTTCCATGAGTTACGGTCAGCATATGCCATTCATTTATATTTGCAGCACCGGCAGAGATACCATGAAGTGCAGAACAACATCTTCCATTTTCAATATCAATATCACCTGATGAATGACCTTTAAACCCGAGTCCTGTTCGGTCACCTGATTTTGAAAGAAAAACTTGCTCTTTTTTTTGTGAAATATTAAACCATAGATTAAAAGTGAAATTATCGCTAAATGATAAACTCGTGGAGTTGGGTATTTGAATGTAGTCGTTATTTCCGTCAAAGCTATAAGCACTATTTGTATTCCCAAATCTATCTGTTGTCAAAGTCGCCCCATAAACTGTCCCATTATTCCCAGTCCCGCTCTCATCATTTGCATTTCCGCTGAATGGATAATAGGCAACAAGGCCGCCCGAGCTTGTAGCACTTACTGAGAATGTACTTGAATATGCATAAATAGCCGTATTCGAAACCTGTTCAACTTTAATCGTATAATCCGAACGTATTTCCCAGTCACTATAAATCGTAATGTTATATGATGTACCGGAATATTGTGTAACAACATCCACCCACTTATTGCTTCCCTTAAATACATAAACATTTACATTTCCGCTGAACCCGGACCAAGAAACTGTAAATGACTCCCCAACCTGATAACTTGTTTTAGGAATTGAAACTGTAGCTGCCATTGAATCGGAACTGCCAAAAATAACTGTAAAAAAAGATAAAAAGGCTATTAAATTAAGAAACCGGAAAAATTTTCCGGCAGTAAAATTCAGCAGTTTGATCCGAAGCAGGGTCAGCGGTAAATACTTTCAGATTTTTTATTTAAGGCAGGAGAATCTGTCTGTCACGCAAAATTTGTACCTCCCTACAATTTATACGTGCAAAAAACCTATTTCACTATACTATACAACCGGTTAAGAATAATGTCAAGTGATTTTTTTTCAGTGTTACAAATTATAATTGACAAAATAAGTCCCGTTATATTGAGTTTAATTTGTCTATATTTATTCCACATGAAAAGTATTATAAAACTCGTAGGCAGCAGTATAGCCAAAATTAGGAAAGACAGAGAGTTGACGTAGGCTCAGTTAGCAGAAATAGTTGATACAACAGTGGAAACTATTTCGAGAATTGAACGAGGTGTATCTATTCCTTCTCTGAAAACCCTTGAAAAAATAAGCAGGGCATTACATGTCCATATCAAAGAACTTCTGGATTTTGAATATCCTGCAATAAAAAAATCATCTATAAAGGAGAAAGAAAACGAAAAGCTTTTTGCTTTCCTTCGGACAAGAAAACCAGCAGATATCAGGATGTGTTATCGCATTTTAAAAGACATCTTTGATCAAATCGAGAAAAACTATCAGCCCAAGAAATAAGTAGAAAATTTCACATTATAAATTACTCGCAAGCTTGCACTTTATACCCTCACCCCCGAATCTCCTTCGTTGAGCCAATCGGAGATTTTTTATAAGTTGCCAAATGATGTTGCTAAATATATAAAAACTTATATAATATAAACGTGGCTATGTGACTGCTACATTTCGTAGGTTCGAGTCTTGACGATCTTCGGAATTTTCCGGATGAAGCTCGCCGTGCCGCTGGCTTTGAGCTTAGAGCAGTACAAAATGGACTCGAACCAAGTGATTGGAAACCAATGCAGTTAATCGGATCAGGCGTGAACGAAATCCGTATCCACGTTTTGGGCGAATGGCGAATAATCTATGTCGCCAAGTTTCACGATGCTGTTTATGTGCTTCACGCATTCCAAAAGAAAACTCGAAAAACGAGCGGGCATGATGTTGAGTTGGCTCGCCAACGTTATCGCTATATTGGAGGTACATTATGAGCAAGGGTATCGTTAATTCTTCAGGAAACGTATTTATTGATCTTGGGTATCCCTCTGACGAAGCAGCAATCCTTCAGATGCGTGCCGATCTCATGGCTGATCTCCGGAGGTTTATCAAAGCCAAGAGGTTAACACAGTCCAAGGCTGCGGAGATTTTAGGGATCAGTCAGTCCAGAGTTTCAGACTTAATTAGAGGGAAATGGGAAAGATTTAGCCTTGAAATGCTCATTATCCTTGCAACGAGAGCCGGCATACACGTTTCTCTGAAAAGAGCGGCTTGATGTCCTATCGTGTTTTAAGAAACATTTTTGAGCAAATCGAGAAAAACTATCCAATTAAAAAATAATTCCCTATTTTCTCGATAACCCCTTTGCACAAAGAACCTACTTTTATTAGATTTATGACGCTATATTTTGTGTTATAATGGACTAAAATATTTTGAAGGAGGGAAGTCGTATGCCTCAGGCTGCTATCAGATATGTATCAGATGATAAGGGCAAGGTACAGGGAGTATTAATCCCTATAAAGTTATGGCATGAAATAGAGTCGTTAAAAGAGACGGCATATCTTCTTAAAAGCACTGCAATGAAGAAACGGCTTTTTGAAGCTAAGAAAAGAAAAAAAGGAGTGCCGTTTGAGTTAGTCCGTGAGAAATTTGGAATTTGATCAATCCGCGATTGAAGACCTTGCATGGTGGATTGAAAAAGACCGCAAGAAAGCATTAAAAATTATCCGGCTATTTACTGAGATTCAGAAAGATCCTTTTTATGGCATAGGAAAACCGGAACCGCTTAAACATGAACTGTCCGGATGCTGGTCAAGACGCATAGATGATGTACACCGTATTGTTTATGAAGTCTTAGAGAATAGAATAAGGATTCTTGCCTGCAGGTATCATTATTAGTCAATTCTCTTTTAAGATTAGAACGTGAACTGTTTGTGAAAGGCTCATGAGCTTACCCAATCTGCTCTATAAACCCTTTTGCAGCCTTTAAATTATCTTCAAAACATATTTCTGTAAGAAAATTATTCCCTCAGGCTAAAGAAATACTCCTTCAGTTTTCCTCTCAAGAATTACAACTTATAAAAATGGCCTGTATGCCTGTTGCTTCCCCTAACAGTCTTATGCTATCTTTAATACACGGAGGTGCGAAATGCCAAAAACTGTTGAAGCGATTTTTGAAGAAGGCGTATTAAAGCCTATCTCTCCACTCAACATCCCTGAACATAAAAAGGTAACCCTTATCATTGAAGATGAACATGTCGAATCCACCGATATTCTTTCTCTCTCGTCTATGATATACAACGGACTCTCTCCTGAAGACATCAAGGAGATAGAAGAACTTGCATTTGACAGAAGCCACTTCTCAAGACATTGAAATATGGTGCATCCACCTTCACTCCTCGACACAGATATTCTTTCAGAACTTTTCAAGAAGAATCCTAAAGTATTGGCGAAGGCTTCAGCCAGCAATTCACGGTGAAGGGAATATTGCATAGATAATAAGGTAATTTAGGGAAATCGAGAAATATTTTTCGTAAACTTTAGTAGCAAAAGCACTGT
>JACQXD010000143.1 GCA_016208875.1 Nitrospirota bacterium | reverse complement strand
GACAAGCTTTACGATGGGTGTATCTTCAAGCATTGCCTCGGCCGCCATAATAATCTTTTCCTTTTCAGGATAATACACATCCGCTGCCTTTATTATCTCTTCCACCTCTTCTTTTCCCTTATAATACTTATCCAGAGCCTTAAGCAGATCCGTTTCAGTCACCACGACGGTATTTACAGGTATCTTCGTGATCCGCCTGATCTCGTCTACTGCAAATATATCGAGGGGATCGGCCATTGCGAGTGTAAGCATTCCTCCCTTGATATCCAACGGCAGCACCCTATGTTTTCGCGCAAAAGATTCGGGTACCAAGGCTATCGCCTCAGGGGCTATGGAGACAAGCCGCAGTTCCCTAAACGGCAGTGCCATCTGTTCGCTCAATGCCTTTGCCATTGCTTCATCGGTAATGAAGCCTAGTCCTACAAGGGTCTCGCCGAGCCTTTTGCCGAGACGCTTTTGTTCCTGCATCGCCCGGTCCCTCTGCTCCTTGGTTATTACCCCTGCCTCTATGAGCATCTCTCCCAGAAATTTCTTTTTCAATACCATATGGTTATATAATACTATATTTTTTCCATCGGGTCTCGGAAAAAAAAAGTATGCTCACTCAGATAAAAGCAGTATGCAGATACCCTTCCTGTTCCAGCATTTTTTTGGGACAGTCATGTAAATTCTTAATAAAATGTAGAGCAGGCACTCCGCACGATCTGATATCTTCAACATATTCCGGCAAATCGTCTATAAAAACAGAAACATTTCTGAGTGCAAGATATGGCCCTTTTCTACCGCCATGAGATTGTGCACTATGGATTTCGCCTTTCCACTTAGGAGACTTCGCTGCTATCCATTCAAAAACAGGAGTCAAATCCTCTCTGCCTGTCATGATTAAATTTGCGACGTTGTTATTCAGCAAATCTAAAACACCCTCAGAAACAGGTTTTGTATGCAGAGATAACTTCTCCCATTCCTCGCCCGTGTCGGCTATGACATTATCAAAATCAAGACCGATTAACATGTTTGATTTATAAATCCCCCCTTGAAAGGGGTGTAGGGGTGTGTCCCCTCATTGGCAAACTTCACTTCTCATCGTCTTTTACCTTATTCTTGATGTGTTGCTCAATAAAATTCCATAGTTGAGCTTCCAGATTCTTGTGCCCTTTTAGTTCTTCACGAAGGTGTTCTATCTCGTGCAGAAGGTCTTCCATCTCCTCTCTAACAATATTTAAGAAATCATGAACCTCACTTACCTTGAACCCTCTAAATGTTATGGGAAACTCTTTCTGCTGAATATCAAGTGGGCATATCCTCATAATCCTTTTCCTCCTTTTAAAATCTAATCCATAAAATCCCGATTACACTTGCTGCATTTATCATTTATAGGGTAGTTCCGTCTTTGTTTCCAATGATTTCATCGTTCAACTTGAACTCGGCGTCTCTATACTTGATCCATAAAGTCTGTGCTTCTTTAAGCGTTTTCTGTCCTTTTGGACTGAGCTTTTTCATGAGGTCTTTATAGATTTTATTTAATTCTTTATCCCACATGTCATATGCCTCACTAAAACAATCCCGCATACCCGCTGTTGAGCTGTCACTGTTTATACATTTTGCCAACCCCTTATCAATGGGATATTCTTGGTTCTGTTCTTGAGCAAGAGTCACCGAGAAACTAATAAAAACAATTGCGAACAGAAGCGATAAAATAACCAAAATCTTTTTTCTTTTAAGCATTGTGCCCTCCTTTTTTATATAAGAGAATACCATACCGCTCTGCCGGCATTATGGCAGTTTGAAACGGAAGAGAAATATTGATAGGTTATGTGGTGAAAATAATCGGAGGGAAAAAGGGGAAATATACCGGTCCATTATTTTTTAAGAGATAAGGTTTATCCTTTCAGCCTGCTCCAGAACTCCCTTGGGGTAACAATATCTATTCCCTTGTATTTCTTTAAAACAAGAAGATCATCATCCCCTGATATGATAAATTCGGCATTGCCACTCAATGCCGTACCGATTATTATGTCGTCATCCTTATCCCTACACGGCGAGTCGGTAAGCTCACAAGGCTTAACCCTTTCTGCTTCATCTCTTAAATATCCGATGATATCTTTTATGACACTCTCCGGAAGGCGTATTTTTTTAATCAGGCTTGTTTTTACTTCCGACAGGATATGTTCACTTATTACAATGCTGTGGCCTGAAAGGCACACCTCAAAGACCTCGGAACAAAGGCCCCTTGCAGCAAATGCTGCGACAATGACATTGGAATCAAGAACAACCCTCATGAAATTGCTTTGAAAATATCCTCATCCGTAATCAAGCCCTCTGCCTCTGCAAAAGGAAGAACCTTTTTTCTCAATTGCTGAAAACGCCTGACAGCAACATAGCGGGCAACGGCATCTCTAATTATTTCGCTCTTAGAGATATTTTCCGTTTTAACAACCGTATTGAGTTCTTTTTGAAGCTTTTCGGGCAGCCTTATTGTGATTGTATCCTTCATTGTAGAACCTCCTGCTTGTAAGACAATGTAACACAAAATGAACTTACCTGTCAAATAAACACATCTATGAGGTACTGTTAAAAAAATAACGAATGGTGAATAGGTCATGTTCTTATCCCTAATTGCCATTTTTCAATATCCTTTGCAAGCCTGTTGTCAACGGGCATATAGCAGGGTCAAATCTCTGCCGGCATTATGGCAGTTTGAAAAGGGAGGGCGAAAATTTAATAGAATTTGGGGGTTAGATAGTGGGATCGTAAGAAAAAATAGTAATTTTACTATATTTTTAGAGAACCTATACCTAATAAATCGAATGTTATGACCACGCTGTAGTCATCCAGCCTCTCGGTGAAAGTATCCTTAGGCCTTACATTAATCACAACTGTCATCGCCCAGCACTGTTCCTGATATTTCGTCTTGATCGTAGCGTCTCGTATACCTCCACCTTTGGCGTCATACCAGACCCTCGCTTCTGTAAACAATTTTTTAGAGGAAGAGTAATTTACCCCGATATCGTAAAACATGGTATTCGAAACACTGTTATATCGCTCGCCGACGGAGAATCCTGCTCTATATAGATTTACGGACAGGTCTGAATTTATACTCTCGATATGTCCGCTGTAGGGATTATATGACGTATCCCCTCTCAAACGGATAGGCCTTGCAATAGATACCGCAGCCGTTACCGGATAAAACGGCCTATCGCCTCCGTATGAATCATATGCCCCGGATAAACCGAGGGTAAAAAATTCGCCCTGCCGGTCAAGAATTCGATTCAGGACAGAGAACTGGATTATTGATTGTCGTGAATAAAGCTCTGTCGAATCGAATACCGGCAGATCGGTCTGGTCTTTTTTAAGCCGCGGGATAAATGTATATCCCACAGAAGGCTCGATAGCGTGCATATATGATGCATAGTATTTTATAAAGCGGCTTGACGTCGTAATATTGTAGTCAAACGTACCCCTCTGGATAGAATCATCGTACCCTTCATCTTCGTTTCTATGCAGAAAATACATTGTCTCTCTTAATCCAAGGTTCTGAGATATAATAATCCTATCCCCAAAAGAATACGAGAATTTCGGATATACGTCTATTCGCTGACCGAATACCCCTTCCTCTCTCCAGAAATTCGAAGACGATGAGGTAAGGGAAAATATTACCGGTCCGATTCTGTAAGGATTAACGACATAACCGATTTCCGGTAATTTCTGGGCTACTTCGGAGGTATGATTCCCCTCTTTAAGCTCGGTAAGATACTGAGAGACAAGATAAAGTCGTGAATTATCCATAGGGATAGATAGCTCTGCCGTAGAATCGAGAAATCTCTTTATCCTCTCATAGCGATCTCTGCTGTACTCCCTGTAAAAATCTTTCCCGCTCAGCAGGTTCATATCCATATATGCCAAAAGACTATCCCTGTCCCTTTTTTCATCGGAGATACGTAATTCATAATAATCCTTATCCAATTCCCTGTCATGAAGATGGTAAAACCAGTGTGTACCCTCAACATTTCCTACACCTGTATACCTGTATTCGATCCCTTCTCCGAGACCTCTTTTGCTGTACCAGTCGAGAATTAATGTCGCATCTTCGTTCTCATCTATTGCCCAGAAAAAAGGCTGTCTGTAATACAACCCTTTCGCTCTGGAATAACCGACCCCAGGCGTGAGAAATCCGGTCTTTCTCTCGCTGGTTACCGGCGCCCATATATACGGCATATATAGAACGGGGATTCCCTTTATATCGAAGGTCGCATCCCATGCTTTAAACCTGTCTCCAATGATCACATCCGCACTCTTTCCTTGAAAAGACCATGCAGGTAAAGCGGCATCACACGTCGTAAGCATTGCATCGGTAAGAAAGTACTCCTTTTCGCTCCTCCTTTCTATCTTTGTACTCCGAACATGAAGATTACCGCGTTTAAAAAAAATCTCGGCCCCATGAAATACACCCGTTTTTTTATCGAGGTTATACTCCGCCCTTTCCGATCTGAGAGAGACTTCGGCGTCGTTGTATCTTACATCTCCGGTTGCAAAGATATCGGATATGTTCTCATAATATTTTACTTCCGCGGCTTCTATAGTCGTGCTTTCCTGCCGGATCTTCACGGAACCCTTTGCAGTATATATCGATTCCGCCCTCTCATGCTCTATGGAATCGGATGTTATGGTTGTCCCGGGTTTCTCGGCAGCAAAACAATGAACAGTGAATAGTGAACAGTGAATAGTGAACAGTAAGAAAAAGAGAATGTATATCAACCTATAGGTGAGTGATGCATGATGCATGATGCATGATGCATGTTTTTTATCGTGTATCGTGTATCCTGCATCATGTATCGTTTTCATAACGTTTCCCGCAGCCTCGAAAGAATGCCTTTTTCCCCAAGCACTTCTTTTGCCTCGCCTATTGTGTAGAATGAGCCGGTAATCAGAATAAGCGATTTCGGATTTCGGATTTCGGGTTTTTTTTCAATCCGCATTCCGCGTTCCGCATTCCGCAATTGATTTATTCCGCAATCCGCAATCTGCAATCCGCAATTGTTTTGTTCCACAAAACGGATTGCCGTCTCGATTGCAGTCTTTATTGTTGGTGCAATATGTATATTCTTAAACCCGAGAGATCCGGCATACCCGGACAGGATATCCGGCGGTGCTGCCCTTTCGTATTGAGGTGACGTCAATATTATCTCGGAAGCAATAGACAAAAGCGGCGTCATTATTCCCTTTATATCTTTATCGGACATAATTCCGAGGATAAGGATCAGCTTATTATAGCGTTGAAGGAAATTTTTTTGGAGTGTCTCTGCCAATACGCCAGCAGCAGAGGGGTTATGCGCTCCGTCAATCAGAATCGGCGGATTATCGGAGACAAATTCGAGCCTGCCGGGCCATCTTGTAGCTGCAAGACCCTCTCTTATACAGGATTCACGATGCATGATACATGATGCATGATTCAAGATGCTCGATTCATGATACCTCCTTTTACTTCCCCCCTTAGTAAAGGGGGACAAAGGGGGGTATATCGTGTATCGTGTATCGTGCATCATGTTCTGTAGTGCCAACATTGCTGCCTTTATCGCAAGACATGCATTTACGAGTTGATATTCTCCGGTAAGAGGCACAAAAATATCGCTGATCGTACAATCACTATCGCCATAATCGAAGGCGATCCCGTCCATAGAAGATGCCCTCAAAGTCCCGCCGAAGTCTTTTCCATAGATATATAAAGGAGATGATCTTTCCTCTGCCCTTTTCCTTATTATATCCGCCGCCTCGTTTTCCTGCGCCGCACATACAACAGGTATCCCTTCTTTTATTATCCCTGCCTTTTCGACTGCAATTGCCGATATGGTATTCCCTAAAAACTCCTTATGGTCATAGCTTATAGTCGTTATAATCGAAACCTCCGGTATAAGGACATTCGTGGCGTCGAGTCTTCCGCCCATACCCGTCTCGACCACTGCCCAATCTACATTTCTCCTCTTGAAATATAAAAAATCCATCGCAGTTACAAATTCAAAGAAAGTCGGATTTAATTCATGATGCATGACACCCCCCTTTAACTCCCCCCTTAGCAAGGGGGGATTGAGGGGGGTGTTGCCTTTATCGCGTAGCGCGCCCCTTATATCTTCTGTTAAGCTTATTACTTCCGATTCGGTAATCTCTTTACCGTCAACCCTTATCCTCTCCGTAAAACTTACAAGATGCGGGGATGTAAATAGCCCTATTTTCAGTCCGGCAGCCTGCAATATAGATGCTGTCATTGCCGATGTTGATCCCTTTCCATTTGTCCCTGCAATATGTATCGAACGGAAAGAGTTTTGCGGATTACCAAAACAAGAAAGAAGCCTCGCAATGTTATCAAGCCCGAGCTTGATCCCATACTTCTGAAGGCCGTAGAGATAATTAATCGTATTATCGTAACTCATAAAAATATGGTCTATGTTCAGAGGTTATATTTTACATTAAATGCGGAGAACAAAAAAATGAACCTCCCCGCCGCAGAGACGGCGGGGTATCAAAAAAATAAATCGTACTTTGTCATTCCCGCTTGTCGGGAATCCTTCTGACCCCCTCTTTGGAAAAGAGGGGTTAGAGGAGATTTATTGAAAATTTATTTATTCAAAAATCCCCCTTCATCCCCCTTTGCCAAAGGGGGAATATAAGGACACCCCACAGCAGAGACTGTGGGGTATTGAAAATTTAATAAAACTGGAGACAGGAAATTCTTTTCGGGGAAGGATCTATGAAAGGAATTCTATAAGCAGTGTCAATGTCTTTTTCATATCTTCTCTGTTGACGACCATATCTATCAGCCCGTGTTCGAGGAGAAACTCTGCCCTTTGAAAATTATCGGGAAGCTGCTGTTTCATTGTCCGTTCGATAACTCGCGGACCTGCAAATCCGATGAGACTTCTGGGTTCGGCAATTATTATGTCTCCGAGCATGGCGAAGCTCGCAGCAACGCCGCCGAATGTGGGATCGGCAAGTACGGAGATAAACGGGATCCCATTGTCTTTAAGTTTTCCCACCACGGCAGATACCTTTGCCATCTGCATCAGGGAGAACATCCCTTCCTGCATCCGCGCACCGCCTGACGATGCGATGCTTATAAATGGTATTTCCTTCTCAATCGCCGTCTCTGCAGCCCTTGCAATCTTTTCTCCAACGACGGATCCCATGCTCCCTCCCATGAATGAAAAATCCATTATGGCAAGTACAACATGATACCCATTCATCAGCGCCTCTCCCGAGATTGCAGCTTCGCGAAGACCGCTTTTTTTCTGGTTCTCCTTTATTTTCTCCGGATACGGCAGGGAATCTTTAAAATTCAGAGGATCCATAGAAATTATATTCGCATCTACTTCTATAAAACTTCCCTCATCTACAAGAAGTTTTATCCTATCTTTGGCACTAATCCTGAAATGGTAATTACATTTGGGACAGACCTTGAGGTTCTTATCTATCTCCTTCTTATATACGATCTCTTTGCAGTTCTCACATTTAACCCAGAGACCTTCGGGGATCTTGACCTTCTTCTGTAATTTTGATTCTCTTGTTTTTTTGAACCACATCAGATATCTATGATCTCTCCATCTTTTAGTATCCTGATGTTCGACATCCTTAGCTTTTTAACTTCATGGGCGATGGTCGTAATATGCTGCGGTTTCGGGTGGGTTATAAGTACTCTATCCGGAATTATCTCCATCTTTGCAATCTCTTTCTTCAATAGCTCCGGCGTAAGATGTCCGGTCTCCACAGCCAGAGCCTCCATCCTATTAGGAAAAGAGACCTCTATTATAGCGCAATCTATCTTATCGGCCTTTCTCCAGATAGTATTCGTCGGCCCTGTATCGCCTGTGTAGAGAAGCTTCTTGCCTCTCCCGTCTTCGATTATATATCCTGCCGCCGGAACGGAATGGTTGACCTTATGCGCGGTTACCTTATAACTGTTAATCCTTATTGTTTCACCCGCCTTTATCTTCATCAGTTTCAATACGGCGTTTTCACGGTCCGGTATCGTTGTAAAATCAGGCCAGACCACGTTATTCAAAAGATTATCCTTTAGTGCCTTTAAAACCGGCGAGATACCTATAACCGTTACGTTATGAGTCTTATTTTTTATAATAATATTATCTGCAAGGAAAGGGATTCCCCTTATATGGTCGAGATGGGCATGGGATACGATAATATGACGTATCTTCCATTGCGCATTCTCCGATAGATAAGCACCGATAGTGCCGGCATCGAGCAGCATCTTACCGTCAATCAAAAACCCCGGGGGATTAAATCCCGGAAATTCCGCCCCTGAACAACCGAGAACCTTTATCCTCATAACACAATCTCCCTCCCTTTCCATGCCTTGAAAAATGCGTCAACGACCATAGGATCGAATTGTTTGCCGGCATACCTTCTCAACTCGTCAAAGGCAGCCTCGGCATTGAGCGCCTTTCTGTACGGCCTGTCCGTTGTCATAGCATCAAATGTATCGGCGACGGCAATGATCCTTGCCGTTAATGGTATCTCATTATTTTTTAAGCCGTCCGGATAGCCGGTCCCATCATATTTTTCATGGTGGCCTCTCATGCCCGGGATAACATCCTTAAGCTGTTTCACATGGCTCAGGATATCCGAACCGTATCTTGGATGCATATTCATTAACTCAAGCTCGGCAGGTTCAAGCCTGCCCTCTTTTAGAAGAACATTGTCTCTTACGCCGATCTTTCCGATGTCGTGTAGTATTGCAGAGAGCTTAAGCGTCTCAAGCTCTGTCCTGACGAGTCCCATCGCCCGTCCTATAACAAGGCTGTAGTTCATAACCCTTTTTGTGTGACCACCGGTGTACGGATCCCTCTTTTCGATAGTTTCTGCAAGGGCCTCGGCCGTCCCGTAGAAGGCATCCTTAAGCTCCCGATACAAATTTGCATTTTCTATCGCAACAGCTACCTGATTGGCAAGGGCACTGAGTATCGCCATATCCTCATCGTCAAACCTGTCCGATTGTTTATTTATTGCCTGTAGCACACCGAGCACCTTATCTTTTGTCTTTACAGGTACGCATATCATATCCCTTGTAAGAAATTTACTCCTATCGTCGGCGCCCTTAAAAAACCTCGTATCCGACTGAACGTCCTGTATTATAACAGGCTCTCCATTTTCTGCAACCCATCCTGCTATCCCCTCGCCTTTTTTTAACCGTATCTCTTTAAGTTCCTCTCCCTTATCGCCGAGGGCTACCTCAAAGAAGAGTTCTCCTGTATTATTGTCTATCAGCAAAAGGCTTCCGGTCTCTGCATCTGCGAGTTTCGTGGCTGCCTCGATCGCACGCTTCCTTATCTCTCCTGCATCGAGCGTAGAATTGATCAATGCCGTCATCTTGATCAGGGTATTAAGCTGAGCAAGTTTCTTATCGAAAGTGCTGTCTATTTTATAGCCTCCCTCAATTTCAGGAGAAAATCTCTAATGCCTTCATCTGAGTTCTCCTGCACCTTCTTTACTATTGCACTTCCTACAATCACGCCGTCGGAAATACGCGACACAGCCTCTGCTTCTTCGGGAGTCGAGACACCGAACCCAACTGCTATAGATTTATCCGTAATCCTGCGGATATTATTTATAGACTTCTCGATAGAACCGTCAAGTAGAAGTTGTGAACCGGTTATACCGGTCATCGAAACATAATATATAAAACCTCGCGATGCCTTTACAACTATTTTTATCCTATCTTCGGTTGATGTCGGTGCAAGAAGGAATATCGAAGCAATGTCCGATTTTTTCGTAAGCCTTATAAAACTACTCGCCTCATCAGGCGGAAGGTCGGGTATTATGACCCCATCGACACCGGCATCCTTCGCATCATTAACAAACCTTTCCTCACCATACTTAAATACCGGATTATAATATGTCATTAAAACGAGAGGGATTTTAGTTCTTGTTCTTAAATCCCTTACAAGGGATATTACGCTCTTTAATGTAACGCCATTTTTTAAAGCCCTTTCAGATGCCCTCTGTATAGTCGGACCGTCTGCCAATGGATCGGTGAACGGTACACCCAGTTCTACAATATCGGCGCCGCATTCTTCGAGGGTAATAACCAGTTCCTTTGTCTTCTCAATAGAGGGATCTCCCGCCATAATATAAGGGATAAAGGCCTTCTTATTCTGGGATCTCAGTGATTCAAAAACTTTGGTTATCTTTGATTCCTTCATATATTCCTTAATTCCGTCATTCTGGCTTGTCCAGTATCTTTCTTCATATATCCCCCTTTGGCAAAGGGGGATTGAGGGGGATTTTTGAATAAATAAATCATTCTCAATAAATCTCCCCTAACCCCTCTTTTCCAAAGAGGGGCTCAGAAGGATTCCCGAATTTTATGTTCATAACTCTATCCCCTTTATCCCTGCCACATGCTGAACATCCTTATCGCCTCTGCCTGAGAGGTTCACAATGATAATCTTATCTCCGGAGAGTTTTGGAGCAAGTTTTATAGCCTCTGCGAGTGCATGTGCAGACTCAAGTGCAGGGATTATACCTTCTTTTCTCGACAGAAGCTCGAATGCAGCCAATGCCTCATCATCGGTAGCATAGGTATATTTTACCCTTCCGGTATCCTTAAGATAAGGATGCTGCGGGCCAATAGATGCATAATCAAGACCTGCCGATACCGAATGCGTTCCGAGCACATTCCCGTCATCATCCTGCAGGAGATAAGTTTTACATCCCTGGAAAACTCCTATCGAACCTCCTGCAAATCTTGCTGCATGTTCTCCTGTCTCTATACCCTTTCCTCCTGCCTCGACGCCGATCATCTCTACGGCGTCGTCGAGGAATTCATGGAATAGTCCCATAGCATTGCTCCCGCCGCCTACACACGCTATAAGATAATCCGGCAATCTCCCCTCTGCACCAAGGATCTGTTTCCTGGCCTCCTTACCTATGACAGACTGGAAATCCCTCACCATCGAAGGGAACGGATGCGGGCCGAATACAGTACCGAGGACATAATGCGTAGTCCTTACATTTGTCGTCCAGTCCCTCAATGATTCGTTTATTGCATCCTTTAAGGTCTTTGAGCCTACAGAAACCTCGATAACCCTTACACCGAGTAACCTCATTCTAAAGACATTTAGCGACTGTCTTTTCATATCCTCCGTGCCCATATAGACGTCGCAGTCGAGTCCTACAAGTGCAGCGCCGGTTGCAGTTGCAACTCCATGCTGACCCGCGCCCGTTTCGGCAATGACTCTCTTTTTACCGAGCCTCTTTGCAAGGAGTGCCTGACCAAGTGCATTATTTATCTTATGTGCTCCCGTATGTGCAAGGTCTTCTCGTTTTAGATATACTTTTGCACCACGTAGAAGTTCCGAGAATCTTTTTGCATAATAAAGGGCTGTAGGTCTTCCTATGTAAGTCCTTTGAAGATGAGCGAGTTCTTTCTGAAAGTCTTTATCCTTTTTTGATTTCAGATATGCATCCTCAAGCTCCATCAGTGCAGGCATCAATGTCTCCGGGACAAATCTTCCGCCGTATTGACCGAAATAACCCTTAGTCATCTCCTTCTCTCTCTCCCACAGTTGCAATTAAGACCGTGCGTGCAACCCTCAAACGGGTTTATAACAAGGCTTAGTGGAATAAATTCACCGCACCTGCAATCCCATCCGCCTTTATTCGTCATTGCAGCCTTGTCAAGCTCTCTTCCGCAGACCGGACACAGCGGTAACATATCTTTGGGTATCCTCTTATTTTGTACCGTCATAATTAGACATTATTATAGCAATCTTGAAACAGAAATGCGCAAAAAAGGTAACCCTTCAGTGAAGGGTGGATTATTCCCCCTTTAGCAAAGGGGGAGAAGGGTGGATTATTCCCCCTTTAGCAAAGGGGGATGTAGGGGGATTTTTATATAATGCAGAAATCATTCAATAAAATCTCCCCTAACCCCTCTTTTCCAAAGAGGGGAATTTGCTTGTCCACTCGTGACTGAATGGTTACCAAAAAAGTGTATTGCTTTTCCGGATTATTAACAGTCTCATAATAGTCTGCACATCCTTAATAGACGTTATTCCCGCAGTCTGTTGAGCGGGAATCCAGTCGTTCTTGGTCTCTGGATGCCCGATTAAGGACTTCGGGCATGACGGACAAAGGCCAACACTTGTGATTACTATTTTGAGACTGTTAATAATTATAGAGGCAGGTATGCCTTTGGGTTCAAGTCCATCCCTGCAAAGTTACCTGCCCTGAGATGATGAAATCCTGCAGCCGCAATCATGGCGGCATTATCCGTGCACAGAGAGACGGATGGAATAAATATCTCGATCCCCTTCTCATTGCCTATTTCTTTCATCCGTCTTCGCAACTCCCCGTTCGCCGCAACCCCTCCTGAAAGCGTTACACGTTTGACCCCTTCTTTTCCGACAGCCCATTCAGTCTTTCTCACAAGCACATCAACGATACATGCCTGAAAAGAGGCAGCAATGTCTTTTATAACCTGATGCACGATGCACGATGCACGATGCACGTCCTCTGATTTTTTGACCTCCGGGTTGTATCCTTCATCGTGTATCATGTATCGTGTATCCTGTATCTTTGATCTCACTGCCGTCTTCAAGCCGCTGAAGCTGAAATCGAGGGATTCCGGCATATACGGCCGGGAAAAATCTATCGCTTCAGGATTCCCATCTTCCGCGAGCCCGTCTATAACAGGGCCTCCGGGATAACCCAAACCGAGAAGCTTAGAAACTTTATCATAAGCCTCGCCTGCTGCATCGTCCCTCGTTCTGCCGAGTTCTTTATAACTTCCGAAACCATCCACCCGATACAGACTTGTGTGCCCGCCGGAGACTACCAGCGATATAAATGGGAAATCCGGAGGGTGAGTGGATAAAAAACAAGAAAAGATATGTCCCTCAAGATGATTCACAGCTATCAGAGGGATATTTTTTGAGAAACTCAGTGCCTTTGCAAAGGAGCATCCAACCAGCAGAGATCCGATTAATCCCGGACCGTGGCATACGGCAACCGCCGATAGGTCTTCAAGCCTTATACCGGCAGCCTTTAATGCCTCATCTACAACAGGCCATATCATCTCTATATGCCTGCGAGATGCAAGTTCCGGAACAATTCCGCCGTATTTGGCGTGAATATCGCTCTGGCTCGATACAATATTTGAGATTATATTAAATTCGTTATCAACGACTGCTGCCGCAGTGTCATCGCATGATGTGTCTATCCCGAGAATAAACATAATATGTCTACCGCATCATTGACCCCCAAAATGCATTCCTATCTAATTATTTTCCTTTGACTCCAGCACAAAACTAAATAGATCCCTGCACATCTGAAGTCTTCTCAGGTAAACTTTCCTCGTCGACTCATCAAGTTTTTCGATAACCGCTTTCAATTTGTCACACCTGTCGATGAGATTCTTTAGTTCTTCCTTCGCCAGTCCTGCAGCATTGTCCGTTTTCGAACAAACATCGTCAAATTCCTTTTTCCATGCATCTTCGGCATAAGCAGGTTTAACGTACAGATAACCGCTTTCTAAATTAGATACCGCTGCGTTTTGTGCGCCGATAATTCCGATCATTAAGATTACCGCTAAAAAGATACGCATTTTCATATTCACTCCTTTTTTGTGTCGGGATGACAACGCTTGCAGTCATTCATAGGGAATGCCACTGTCAGGTGACATGCCCCGCAGAATTCGCCCTTAAGAAGAAACTCCATCGAAAAATGCTTTGTTGTCTTCTTTTTGATATTAAAAATATCCGGGTGGCAGTTATTACAGTCAAGCCATTTAACGTGCGATCTGTGCGGGAAGATCGCCGGGGGGATCATAGCCCATTCTGCTTCAAGAAGCAGAGTCTTATCGAATGCAATGTCATCCGAAGGTTTGATGGTAAGATAATCGGCAGGTGTAATCAAGCCTTTTTTTAATGCCCGCACCCAGTTTATTCGATTGCCGAATTTTGTCTTCGGGAAGGTCGAGAGTTCGGAAAATCTTTCTTTTCTATATCCCCTGTTGCCGTTATGACACTTCTCACAGTTACCTTCATTATGCCCGAATGAAACCTTCCCATCATGGCATCCGGGAGAACCGCAATATTTTCCCGACTTATTTGCTGCCTCCGATATCTCGGTTGTATTTACCTTCATGTTGAATTCGAGTTCAAAATGGCAAACCCTACAGGTATGTTTTCTCCTGTGAATCCAGTGCGAGAATGTAACGGGCTTAACATTATTTTTTTCGGAGGTTCTATTGATAAGCACGTTGCCGTATTCCTCGGCCGGTAGAGTCGGAAGAAGATTCCACTCCCCACCCCCTCCCATCTCCCCATGGGTCAGCGGCGGTACGATGAGCAACAACAGTCCGGCAAAAAAAGCAGCCTTTATCAAACCGGTTTTGTATGACATCTCTGACAATCCGTTAACGGGAATGCAACCTTAATATGACATGCCCCGCAGAATTTACCGTCAAATATCTCGACCATCGAATATTTAGTCGTTCCCTTTTTTACCCCAACGAATATCTCGGGATGACAGAGTTCGCAGCCGTTCCATGCAGTATGTTTTTTATGTGAAAAAATGATATCCGGCATCCCTTTCACTTTCGGCTCCAAACCAAAATCCTGCTGGATATTAAGAGACTTTCTTTTCATGGATATTCCCTCGATATAATCGATGGGTGTTATGAACCCGTCAGCCTCTGCCTTTTCCCAATTTATACCGTTGCCGAACCTCTCTTTGGGAAGTTTTTCTGTGAACGCACTAAAGTTATAATCTCTTTTTACATTTCTCCCGGTAGAATGGCATCTCTCACACCGCTTAACTTCTTCCTGTGTATATTTCAATAAACAGGAGTCGAATATCGGTTTGCCGTTATAAACCATCTTTCCGTCATGGCATGCTCCGCAATAGTAACCCTTCGTGTTATCGGTCGCCTTTATCCCTGTCAAGCCGGCTTTCATCGCAAAACCTATATCCACATGGCAGAGCCTGCAGGTATATATCCCCCTGTGAAGCCAATGGTCGAATTCAACAGCAGCAAGTCCGGCCTTCTCGGAGTAATTGTTAATTTCCACATGGCCGTAGTTATAAGGCAATGGTCTCTTTTTTTTGACCCCGGTTTGTGCCAATGTCAAGCCCGCAGATAGAAAAATAAAACAAACAACAACAGTTAACCTTTTCATAGCCGCCTCCCCATAGATTATTAAGTTGATACTGTAATATATATTACATAACAAAATAACAAATGTACCTAAAAAAAGTCAATCGAAACGCGACACCCGAATCTCTATAACACATTTGTCCAAAATGAACCTCCCCGCCGCAGAGACGGCGGGGTATCAAAAAAATAAATCGTACTTTGTCATTCCCGCTTGTCGGGAATCCTTCTGATCCCCTCTTTGGCAAAGAGGGGTTAGGGGAGATTTATTGAAAATTTATT
>JACQXD010000142.1 GCA_016208875.1 Nitrospirota bacterium | reverse complement strand
GTAAAAAGTAGTTACTGAGAGACACTAACAGATTTCTACTTTTTTGTAACCTGTTCAAAAGTACAGGTAAGCTGTTGGATAAAGTTAAGCATATTAACCGTATTATTGTCAAGTTTTATTTCCGCCCAATAATCCCTGTTACTTGTTTGCGGAGTTCACTTAAAATTTCAAGCAGGGCGCAAAATGAAAGGTAAGGATATTTGTACAAAAATAAGAGAACTCCGAAAGTCTCTGAAATTGACCCAGAGTCAGTTTGCAGAACTTGTTAATCTAAGTGAGGATAGTATCGGCAAGATCGAGAGAGGCGTTACCATACCTACAATTGACACATTGGATAAAATTGCAAATGGTCTTAAGATACCAATCGAAGAGTTAATATCTTCTCCAAAAGAAAAATCTTCTGAAAAAATATCTAAGGCAATTACCGATTTAACAGCATATCTAAAAACCCACTCATCCGAAGATGTAAGGTTTATTCACGAACTGGCAGTAAAGATACTCGGACGAAAGAAGTAAATCCCGCTTTAAACTGAAATTGTCGTTACTTCGACAATATGATGCCTGCTGCGGGCATCATTTACAATATCTTCCAATTTTGATGCAATATTATCTTTAATCCAATCGGCCCCGCACTGGGAACACACTGTTGCCGGAACATCCCTTACCACTACAACCCCAAAGCCTAAATCAACTGCAAAAGTCGTCTTACCGTCTTTTTTATTGCCGCCGCAAAGCGGACATTTATCGGGCAATGTCTTAGTTGCCATGCTGCCTCCTTGTTCTAAAATCCGATTCACCGTACAGTTCCGATTGCCCCTAAAAATCTCTTAATCGATATTCACATCTTCGTTGAAGTGATTATAACACAAGTAAGTAGTAGACCTGCGCCCTCTTGTCGACAAAGACACGCCAACATAATCTCACAGTTTTTGTAACCTGTCCGAAAGTACAGGTGGACAAGTGGCATACGTGTTGCTTCCCTTAACAGTCTTATGCTATCTTTAAAACGGAGGCAATGTAATATGACTTTTACTGCTGAGATTAAAGATTCACTTGAGAGGGAATATACAATCTGCTCTAAGACTGTTAATTTTTATAGAAAACAGATCAAGGCTTTTGAGAAAAAATATATGATTGACACACGGGCGTTTCTCAAGAAATTCGAAGCAGGTTCGCTCGGTGATGAGCAGGATTTTTTTGACTGGTATGCCTTTCATAAACTCCTTATAAGCTGGACTAAAACTAAAGATGCACTTCATAACTTCTTAATCTGTAAGAAAACTTATCTTCAGGTATGACAATGCACCTCATCACAGAGAAATATCAACCTTCCCGAAACATAAACACATGAGAGATAGAGTTCTTGAATCGCCAGTTCCGGAGTTTGATGATCTCTTAGAAGAGATTACCTCCCTCATCGTTCAGTCTATAAAATAATTTCAAAAATCTCACTCCTTATCAATCAACCCCTGCTCGATCGTTTTTGTTACTCCGGTTGTCTAAACGGGTTTGCTTGAAGAATACGGCTGAGTTTTAACGGCCTCCCCTCGAATATAAAAACGGCTGTACCCCTTTCATCTGTTGCCCGACCGCTTACGATCCATGTTACATTCCATGCTATCTTGAGGGAGACCATGGATTTCTCTATCTCAACCCACTTCGGAGAAAAGCTTAATTCCACTTTCTCAAAACTCTTCATTGCTCCGAGAAGTTCTCTATACCCTTCTTTTGTCGAATTATTTTCAATGGTTAAAAGGTCTTTTTTTAGATATGCATCCCTTATTGTCTCTGCAACGGCAAATGCCTCCATGGCAGTCTTCGATTCATCCGTCACCTTCTTGACCTCTTTTTCGCTGCAGGACAGAAGAAAAACAATGGTGATTAATCCAAATAAAAAAATGCATATCCTATGGAAAAATTTATTCCGTAACATAAATATCTATCTTTTAAACGTAATGGATTTCTCTATCGCCCTTTTAATCCTCTCCCTCAATTCCTGATCGGCAACGGAAGTTATAGTCTCCTCTATATATAAGGAATCGCTTTCTGTAAGAGGTCTGCTCTTTGAGACTGTTCTGTCATATTTTCTTTCCGGCAGAACCCTTCCAAGCTTGAATCTAACGGTCTTAACTCCGAACCCATGAAGTTTCTTGATTATTGCCTCTTTATAAAAACCGAGTTGCTGCAGCCAGACAGGTGAATCTACACTGATGAGCAGTTCTCCTTCCCTCAGGCTTGAGGGTGAAGTATGGAATGAGATCGGTCTTTCAAATATGTTCTGCCACTCCTCTCTGATCCTTTCCAATCTTACTGCATCTTCGATTCCGAGATTTCTGATCAGAGGGGCAAGCAGGGAATCGGCCCTTCTCACTAAACAGCCTTTTTGACCTTACCCGAGCGCAGGCACCTTGTGCAAACGTATTCCCTTTTTATTCCATTGGCTGTTACTATCTTTGTCCTCTGGAGGTTCGGAAGAACCTGTCTCTTTGTTTTATTGTTGGCGTGGCTGACATTATTGCCTACCGTCTTCGTTTTACCGCATATAAAGCAACTTGCCAAAGTTTTTTCCTCCTTTCATATCCATGATACAAGATACATGATCCACGATACATGATCTTTTTTATCTTGCATCGTGAATCCTGTATCGTGAATCGTGCTGAATTGCATTAAAAATGCTTTTTATGATAACATTTTAGACTATATGTTACAAGACCCTGAGGTAAAAAATTATTATGTCTAAACTAAGAGTTTATGAATTAGCCAAAAAGCTTGACGTTACCACAAAGGATATCATAAGCGTACTTTCCGAACTTGGTATTAAAGGAAAAATTCACTCCTCTGCATTAGAGACCGAGATCATTGAAAAGGTAGAAAAACTTCTCAAGAAAAAAGCGCCGGCAGTTGCTAAACCTAAAAAGGCAGTTCCGAAACTGGGGAAAAAGAAGCCTTCCGAAGAGAAAAAGGTTAGGGAAAGGCATGAGAAGATGCAGGTTGCTGCGATCGAACCCGTACCGGTAGTTAAACCGGAAGGAGTCAAACCGAAATCGGAACAAGTAACGATTCGGGAGGGGAAACCTGCACTAATTTCAAAGGAAGAAGTCCCTACCCCTTCTCCGGTAGAGGCGAAAAAGGCGGAAGAAGCACCGCCTGTGATAATTCCGGAAGAGAAACCCGTTATGGAAGAGCCGGTCATAACATTGCCGGAAGAGGAGGTTGAACTTAAGGTCCCCGATAGATTCAAGAAAGAAATTGACACGGAAAAGGTGGAAAAGTTCAAGGCAAAGCCCCAGATGCAGAGGGCATTTCAGGCAATAAGAAAGATAGAGACAAAAAAATGGCATGAACCGAAGACCTTTAAGCGGCAGGGTAGAGAAAGGTTTGCACAAAAAGAAGAACAAAGACCCCAACTCCAATCGATAATAACGAGGAAAAAGACATTAAAGCTCAGAGAAGGGACAACGGTAAAGGAGTTTGCAGAACTAATAAGTATAAAACTTTCCGATGTTATAAAAAAATTCATGGAACTGGGTTATATGCCTACAATAAATCAACCCGTGGACACGGATGCTGCGCTCCTTGTGGCAGACGGTTTCGGTATAAAACTTGAGTCTATGCCTGTAGAAGAAGAGGTCGTAGCGGCAGAAGAAAAGGTTGAAGATCCATCCAAGCTTATCCCAAAACCTCCGGTAGTCACAATAATGGGACATGTAGACCACGGCAAGACCTCTCTGCTCGATGCGATAAGGGAAACACGGGTAACCGAGACAGAGGCGGGAGGGATAACCCAGCACATAGGTGCGTATAAGGTTACGCTTAAAGGGAAGGAGATCGTGTTTCTCGATACGCCGGGTCACGAAGCATTTACAGCCATGCGCGCTCGGGGGGCAAAGGTAACGGATATAGTTGTGCTTGTCGTTGCGGCCGATGACGGCGTTATGCCGCAGACGGTTGAGGCAATAAATCATGCAAAGGCGGCAAATGTGTCTATCGTCGTTGCAATAAACAAAATAGATAAACCGGAGGCAAATCCCCAAAAGGTCAGGACCGAGCTTGCAGAACACGGGATAATTTCTGAGGATTGGGGAGGACAGAATATTTTTGTCGAGGTCTCCGCAAAAAAGCGGATAGGCATAGAACATCTGCTGGAGATGATACTGCTTCAGGCAGATATGATGGAACTCAAGGCTAATCCCGACAAACCGGCGAAAGGGACAATAATAGAGGCAAGGCTCGATAGGGGCAGAGGCCCCGTTGCAACCGTTCTCGTACAAGCGGGGACGCTTAAGATCGGAGACACCTTCCTTGCAGGAACAAGCGTAGGAAGGGTAAGGGCGTTGAGCGATGATACAGGGAAACGCATTAAAGAGGCCGGGCCTTCGACACCTGTGGAGGTAATAGGTTTTCCCGATGTTCCTACGGCAGGCGATATCTTTGCATCGGTAGACGACGAAAAACGTGCCCGACAGATAGCACTTTCAAGACTTCAGAAAGAAAGACTTGTAGAGATTGCAAAAGAGAGAAAGCTCACCCTCGACGATCTTTATGCAAAAATAAAAGAGGGTGAGATAAAAGAGCTCGGTATTATAATAAAAGGCGACGTTCAGGGCTCCATCGAAGCGGTTCAGGATGCGCTCGAACGGATTACCCATCCTCAGGTTAAAGTCAGGGTAATACACGCATCTGTAGGCGGCATTAATGAATCCGATGTGATGCTTGCAACGGCCTCAAACGCCATAATAATCGGTTTTAATGTGAGACCTGAATCAAAGGCGGCGCAGACGGCAGAAAAAGAAGGCGTTGATATAAGGCTTTACACCATAATATATGACGCGATAGAAGACGTAAGGAAGGCGCTCGAAGGATTATTGGCGCCCACGCTGAAAGAAAAGGTTCTTGGAAGGGCAGAGGTGAGACAGATAATTCTTATATCGCGGATAGGAACCGTGGCAGGTTGTTATGTTCTTGACGGCTATATAAACCGTGCAAGCGACGGGATAAGAATAATAAGGGATAATATTGTTATCTATGACGGCAAGATATCGTCACTTAAGAGATTCAAGGATGACGTTAAGGAAGTTCAGTCGGGATATGAATGCGGTATTATGATCGAGAATTATAACGACTTAAAGGTCGGCGACATCCTCGAAAATTATATAATCGAAAAGATAGCGACAAAACTTCAATAACCAATAACCAATTTACAATAACCAAACTTGGAATCTGGTATTGAATTTATTTGGAAATTGGTGCTTGGTTATTGTTTATTGAGTTGAATTATGCTTCCATATAAACGATCACGAAGGGTCGGCGACCTTATCAGAGAAGAGGTTGCGGACATAATAATGAATAAATTAAAAGACCCGCGGGTAGGGTTTATAACAGTCACCGGTGCGGATGTGACCGAAGACCTGAAATTGGCAAAGGTCTATGTAAGTATTCTGAAGGAAGAGGAAAAAGAGGCCACACTCGAGATACTTAATTCCGCAAAGGGTTTTATCCGGGCAGAGCTGGCAAAAAGGATGCGGATGAAATTTATCCCGGCGTTGACATTCAGGGTGGATGAGTCTCTTGCATACGGAAACAGGATCGAAAAATTATTGAAAGAGATAAAGCAGGAGAACCCTTGAAGATCCCGGAGGCTCTGCTCGCATTTCTCAACAGGGAAAGAAAATTCTTTATTGCCACACATATAAATCCCGAGGCTGATGCCCTCGGCTCTTCTATAGCACTCTCGATAGCACTCGAATCCCTCGGAAAAGAGACAATAGTTTATGATAAAGACTCCGTCCCTGAAATTTACAGATTCTTGCCGGGGCAGGAAAGATTCACAAACTCAATTTCAAATTCCATCCGCCGCGGCGGACAAATCTCGAATTTGATTCTTGTTGACTGCAACGACCGGGAAAGGGCAGGTCTCGAGAATATAGAATTTCCATATTCATCTGTCATAGATCATCATGAAACAGCGAGGGAGTTTGGAGATATAAAATGGATAGATCCGAAGGCTCCGGCAGCAGGTTTGATGATCTTCTACCTTATAAGAGGATTGGGTGCAAAGATGACTGAAGATATAGCAATAAATCTTTATTCTGCCATTGCAATAGACACAGGTACTTTCAGATACAGTAACACAACCCCCGAGGCTTTAAGAATTGGAGCCGAACTGATAGAGAGCGGAGCAGACCCATCGCTTATCTCTGAAAATCTGTATGAGACATGGACGGAAAATAGATTCAGGCTGCTGCTGAAGGTACTCGATACTCTGGAGATCATAGATAATGTTGCTATTACATCGGTAACAATAGAGATGTTTAAGGAGACAGATACGGCAGCCGAGGATACGGAGAACTTTACAGGTTTCACGCGGATGCTGAAAACGACAAAGGTTGCAGCCTTTTTCAGCGAGATAGAAAAGGATTATTACAAGGTAAGTCTACGCTCGAAGGGGAAAATAAATGTTGCTGTGATAGCGAGTACGTTTGGCGGCGGTGGACACAGAAATGCAGCTGGATACAAAATCCGCTCAGGGCTTCAGGCTGCTAAGGATGCACTTTTGAGGGCTATAAAACAGATGTGAGAAGGGTGGATTATTCCCCCTTTAGCAAAGGGGGATGTAGGGGGATTTTTATATAATGCAGAAATCATTCAATAAAATCTCCCCTAACCCCTCTTTTCCAAAGAGGGGAATTTGCTTGTCCACTCGTGACTGAATGGTTACTGTGATTATTCAAATCGCCTTGAAAGGTACGGGGATAAATGTAACGACGAATATTATTATTGTAGTCCAGCAGATAGCCCTTCTCCTGTCATCCAGCGGTGTTTCCCAGTATAAGACAGGTGGATGTTTTAATCCGAGGATGAGCAGTAATACCGCCCAGATAAGCCATCCTTCCCAGAAGAAAAAGCCGAGTATCAACATTATAAGAACAAGTAGTTTCGATACATTAGTATGTCTATTGCCTAATATCGCATATGCGACATGCCCTCCGTCAAGCTGTCCGACCGGGATCAGGTTTAATGCCGTCACGAAGAAGCCGATCCAACCTGCAAAGGCAATAGGGTGTAGGAGGATATCGTAAGAATCAGGTATCTCTCCCACAATAAGGCGGGAAAGGAAAGAAAAAAGTAAAGAGTCGCCGAGGGATAGACTGCCGGCTACCTGCTTTGCAGGCATAACCTTTGATAGAGGCAAACCAATAATTACCGCCGCAAGAGATATGATAAAACCTGCTATCGGTCCGGATGCCCCGATATCTATCAATGCCCTTCTTGTGGTAATAGGGGATTTCATTTTTATGAAGGCGCCCAATGTGCCGATGAGTGTTGGGGCAGGGATGAAGTAAGGGAGGGTTGCCTCGACGTGATGTTTCTTTGAAGCGATATAATGCGAGAGTTCGTGACAGAGAAGCATAAACATAAGTGTTAATGAAAACGGCAGACCGTTCAATAGTCTTGCCGGTTCTTTTATGATATCCTCCGGCATCTGAGTTTGAAGTGCACCAAACACGAGAGTTGAAAGAAATGTGGTAATAAATAAGATTATATGGATCCATGGAATCTTTTTCATTCTACAATAATCCCTTTTAAATCATAGTCAAACGCATCGGTAATCTCAACATTTACAAAATCGCCCACCCTAACAGAAGGAGATGCACGATGCATGATGCATGATTCATGTTTTTTATCGTGTATCGTGTATCCTGTATCGTGCATCGTGATTATAACCACCCCATCTATCTCAGGTGCATGGGAATAGAGCCTGCCGATTGCCGTACCATTACCGATCTCGTCAATCATTGCCTTAAACCGTTTACCGATAAGCCTCTTATTTTTCTCAAGTGATATGCGAGATTGACGGCTCATTATCTTATCGAATCTCATATCTTTTACCGCTTCAGGAATCTGTCCCTTCAGTTTTGATGCCTGCGTACCATCCTCCTTTGAGTATTTAAAGACACCCAGTCGGTCAAATCTTACTTCATCTATAAAATTTATAAGGGATTCGAATTCCTCCTCCGTCTCGGATGGGAACCCTGTAATAAATGTTGTCCTGAGTACAATGTCAGGAATAAAATGCCTGATATTCTTTATTATATCTAAATATTCTTTTCTGCTTCCCTTCCTTCTCATCAATCTTAATACCCTGTCCTCCGAATGTTGAAGGGGTATATCGAGATATTTGCACATCTTATCTTCTCCCGCGATTACATTTAAAAGGGATTCTTTTATTGATGCCGGATAGACATAGAGCAGTCTTATCCAG
>JACQXD010000245.1 GCA_016208875.1 Nitrospirota bacterium | reverse complement strand
GGATTGGAGATGTTATACTCGTTTATCCTCAGGAGGACGTCTCCGTTCTGAAGCCCGAGACTCTGATATATGCCGCCCGGCCTTACCTCTTTCAGCATAAACCCATCCTGTTTTCCTTCAACGACATTGGGCAGCAGTCTCGCATCGGTCATAATTTGATTCGGATTGGCAATTGCCTGCTGTACTCTCTGGCCGTCAACCATGTATGACGTCTCGGCCATTTTTCTGGCAAATTTTTCTCCGGTAAACGAATCGGAAAGGACCTTATTAGTCTTTGTCTCGGGAAGGGTTGTCTCCCTGACGGTAACGATATCTGCTATCTTGATTTCTTTTGTTTTCCCGTTATCGTTTATCACTACCGAATCCTTTTCTACCTTCTGCAGTCTGCCGAGACCGAAAACAGAATCGCCTATCTTGAAGATTTCCTGTACATTGCTCCTGTCGGCAAAGATGGCATAAGCAAATCTTTTATTTCCGGAAATCGTTCCTACAAGCGAGATATCGGCAGCAATGCTCGATCCTTCGGATTTCGAACTCAGGACAGACAATTCGCCTGCATAAAATCCAAAAGGGTTTTTCTTAAGGATCGGGCTATAATCCAGCAACTTTTTCCCATGAATGTCTTTCTGCTGTTTTGAATCCGAAGAACCCGGCATAGATTTCTTAGACGCGGTCAAAGTACTTGAGACTATGCCCCTGATAAGGAATAACAGCATCCCGAGTACAATCAATGCTGCAATGCCGTTGATAACAGTAATTATCTTTATATTTTTAAATAACATTTATAGAGCCGGTCTCCTTTCCCGTCACCGATACTATCTTATTGTTAAAGACCCTGTAAGATCCACAACGTATTTGCCCATAACAACATTTTTATACGGCATATTTAGCAAAAGACCTTCCTTCAACAGGATCTCAAGTATGTAATCTATTTTTTTCTCATCTCCCGAAACCAGCACTGGTGAAAACTTATAAGGACTTCTTCGAAGCAGGTATAATAAATCATCTGCAAGACCTTCGGGGTAATTAAAACAGAGGATAGGTTTACTGCCTATATAATACTCTATTAACGGCATTATTTGGGGATACCCCGGGACATAAGTCGGATCCCAATATAACGAAAAGCCTTCGATACTGAAAAAAATGGGTTCGAAGGCCGTAGGCATTTTTTTAAGCTCTTTAGCGAACAGGGACTCGAATCTGAGGTGACGGAATCGCATTAAATCATACCTTTTCATTGTCTCGATCCGGCCGGCCAATATACCGTCGGTTTTTTGATCGGGTATATAGTAAACCGGGGTGCGATCATCCAATATAAATAAATACCAGAAACTGATAAGTAATACGGATGATAATAAAAGATACAGAAATCTAAAGCCTTTCCTCGGCAGGGATCCCTCTTCTTGATTACCCGGGTTCCCATGAATGCTATACTTAAATTCTTTTACAAAAGACCATGTAACCCCGCCTGCTAAAAGGGCAACAAACGGCAGCATCTGCCTCGCCTCGTACGGCATCCTTGCGCCGTGGGGAAGGATTAGGGCAAATGCTATACCGCACAAGAAAAGTACGGCCAGTAACCGGAGCGAAGGTAATTCTTTACTGCCGCGGTCCTTTAAAAACCATGTATATATAGTGTAGAGACCGCCCAATATTACTATAAAAATGGCGGGGGTATAAAGGTTATTAAATAGTATTGGAACCGTACCCCGGATTATGGACAGTCTGTCCTGCCCCACATTATAGGTTACATCAGCAGCATTCTTCAAAAGAAATGCATCCTTAATATCGATAATTGTGTCATCTAATCCGAGATACCAGACATTTTGAAGAAACTGCAGTGTGTGGGCTGTTAAGGGAGCCATTCCATAGATAAGATATGTCTTCCATCTGAACCCCCTGCGTTCCATGATGTCCCATGCGACCAGCCATACATAAATAAAGAATACCGAATCGAAAGAGACCGATGAGAGCATGAATTCAAATACCCATGCCGAGATCATCCATCTCTTTCTCTGATCGGGAGAAGTTGCCCGGGTTGAAAAAACTACTGCCAGCATGAATGCAAATCTCAGCAAGTCGTCTATTGGTTGATTTGCAATTGTATCGGCAAAACCTAAAAACGGCGGCGATAATCCATAAAAGAGAACGGCTATAAAAGAGGCTCCGTGGCCTGCAATTTTGGAGAAAAGAACATACATAAGGATTAGTGCACAGATAGAAAAGATCAGCGATAACATCCTCGCATGAAAGGCGTCATCGAGTCCGATTCTGAAAAGGATCGCATAAGGTATCAGATAGCCGGCAGGATAATGGGTGTACCACAACTTTGGACCGACCCGAGGAGAAGACCCCGGACACGTGCCGTGGGCATGCTGCCTTAGTCCTGGTTCGTCGAACAGCCGAACTGCCCTGGCATAACCCTGAGGAATAAACAGGAAATAATTTGAAAACCATCCTTCCTCTTCCCAGTGGCGCAGCGAAAGCATGCTCTGGGCATCACCAAAGCCCCAGTCGCTCCACCGGAATTCATCAGAAGCCCTTATAGAAAGTAATAAGAATAAACACGCCAGAAATATAGTGGTTGCTGTTTGCCATTTGCCGATCCTCTTATGCAGTAACTGTCTCATCTCGTTATTTACCCTTCTGCAATTCATTTATATCTTCACAGGCAGGCCCGAATCCCATACTGCATGCGGTTTTGAGATCGCTTAAAGCCCTCTCCCTATTATTCGACCATGAATATGCAACAGCACGGTTATAGTAAGCCGGCAGAAAATCAGGCTTTAATGAGATAACCTTATTGAAATCCCTTATAGCCTCATTGTAAAGATTCATCTTAGAATACGTATTGCCGCGGTTGTTAAGGGCATCGATATTATCGGGGTCCCACTCAAGAAGCCTGATGTACTCTTCAACAGCATGCATATATTTTCCTCTGCTGGAATAAAGATCGGCTGTTTTTAGATCAGCACCTTTCCCGACCATAAAGAAAACACGTTTTGAACGGTCGAAGTCTGCATTTGCCCGCTCAATATCGCCGAGCATATAGTACATCTGTCCCCTGTTCATATAGGTCTTAGACATATTTGCAGCAGTGAAATCGGCATATTTCCATGCCATAATATCCTTCTGGCTTTCCGGAAAGTAACTGATCGTCTTATCCATATCACGCAGCGCAAGCCCAATCTGTCCAAGTTTTCCATAAGCATTGCCCCTGTTGTTATAACCGATAGCCTTATCCGGTACCTTTTTCACTACATCATCCCAGAATTTAAGCTCGTCCGTCCACACCTCATTCCTGATGTAAGAGCCTATTGCTAAGGGAAGGGCGATAATTAATGTGAATGTCCCTACCTTAATAAGATCACTGCCGGACGTCCGGATCTTTCTAACAATCCTTATAAGTAATAAAAAAGAGGATGCGATAAGACCCATACTCGGCAGGTAAACCCTGTGTTCGAATATCAGATCCTTGATCGGGATCACCGATGATTCGATAGAGAGCATAATAAAAAACCATATAATCCCGATAGACATAAGTTTGTATTCAGCGGCATCGTCCGGCTTTGCATTGGATGCCTTTTTCCACAGAAATAGCGCATAACCTCCAATTGCCAGCAGGGATAATCCCGAGAGTATTACCTTGAGTTCAAAAAACGAGTGTGACGCCCTGAAATCATATACCACCCGCAGACCCACGGGCCAAAACACCAACTTGATATATGTAACAATTACCCTGAGTTGGGTAAGAAAGTATTCGTATGCCGACCTCTCACTGAGGTCATAAAGCTTGTCCCTGCGAACTACCTCGTCTACGCCCTCACCATGACCGATTAACCCCCAATCCGGACCCAAAAGCGATAAGGGTATAATAACCAATGATGCCATATAAGGGATCAGATATATAAACCTTCTTTTCGTATAGATAGAACTTTTAAATAAGAGTAATTCAAAAACAGCGATGGTAAATGGAATAGTAAATGCTATCTCTTTTGTCTTCATTGCTAGGACATTGCTCAATATTGACAGACCATAGAGTACATAGGCCCCGGAACCGACCGGTGTTTTTTCAAGTCTTACCCGGGACGTAAGATACAATAAAATGCTCAGCACATAAAATAGCGCGCATAGAGATGTAAACCTTTGAGTTATATACGAGACGGCCTGTGTCTGAACCGGATGGACAAGGAAGATAAGTCCGATAAAAAAGGCCATAGCGGTATGTACCGATCCGAAAATACCCCCAACCCATCCCTGCCCCTCAAGGGGAGAGGGTGAGGGAGGGGGTTCGACATAAAGGTTTGGTTGAGAATTGTCTCTCCGGGAGCTGACTATATCCAGGATCAGCCTTATAAGAAGGAATACCAGAAACGCATTGATTATATGTATGATAACGTTGACGAGATGATAGCCCACAGGATTCTCGCCGCCTATGGCATAATTGACTGCAAAACTCAGATAGCCGACATACCTGGGATCGCTAAGAGGCAGATAAGAAAAGCTCTGTATAATAATATTGCCTACAACATATTCAAAATCGTCAAACAGAAATATTCCGTTGACGATCACATTCGAATATATCAGAAGACCGGCTACTGCGTATAAAATAATAACAGATAAAACCTTGCGGTACACTTAATTATAATAACTTTTTCAGGTTCCGTTATTCAATATCAGGAATAATAGCCGATCTGCCGTTGCGGAAAGAAATTTATTAAATTTTCAATACCCCACAGTCTCTGCTGTGGGGTGTCCTTATATTCCCCCTTTGGCAAAGGGGGATGAAGGGGGATTTTTGAATAAATAAATTTTCAATAAATCTCCCCTAACCCCTCTTTGCCAAAGAG
>JACQXD010000244.1 GCA_016208875.1 Nitrospirota bacterium | reverse complement strand
GGTATAGAGTGGTGCGATTTTGGGATAACGAGGTATTCGATAACATTGAGGGCGTTTTGGAAACTATCCAGGCAACCCTTCTTACCCCTCACCCTAACCCTCTCCCCCAAGGGGCGAGGGAAGAAAACTTTTGACAATACGACTAATTGAATAAGGAGGTTTCATGAGAAGGTTGTTCCTGATAGTTCTGCTTTGGCTCCCTCTGTTATGTTTTACCTGTTCGGCAAGTGCTGAAACTTTTACCTGTCTTGCCTGCCATAGTGCAATGAAAGGCAAGATTCGAACGGAAGCAGGTGCTTTAATCAACGTAAATGTGGATGGGGAACAATATGCAGCTTCGGTCCACGGAGGATTCGATTGTCTGACATGCCACAAACAGCTCTCCACAAATCCGCATGAACCTGCCAAGACTGCCGGCATACCCAAAAATGTCGCATCGCTTGCAGGCAAGATACCACATAAGGCAAAGGTTGATCCTATTGCCCTCGCAGCCTGTGTGGAATGCCACGATGCCGCCTACGATGCTCTGCAGCAAAGCGTACACGGCAAAAATGTGATCGATAAAAAGCAGTCCGACGGCGCCCTCTGTATTGACTGCCACGGCTCTCCACACTACATTACCCCTAAAAACACTGCCGCATCGATGGTCGGCAAAAAGAATATAGTCAAGACATGTGGAGAGTGTCATGAAAATGAAGAACTTGCAAAAAAATACAATTTCGGTACGCATATCCTTGAGAGATACCGTGAAAGTTTTCATGGGAAAAAGTACATTATCGGTCATCCTAATGCACCCACCTGTGTTAACTGCCACGGCTACCATGACGTAAGAAAGTGGGATGATCCCAAATCCCCTGTTGCATGGGATAACAGAACAGAGACTTGCGGTAAGTGCCATAAGGGTGCTACAAAGAAGTTCGTTACCGCAATAACCCATAAGCATATAGGGAAGGATGCTCCTATCCCGTACTGGTTTGAAAAAGGATTAATAGTCCTCTTATTGTCTGTATTCGCATTTATTACCGGCCATGTGATTCTCGAGGCGATCTCGGAGATCAGGGACAGGATTTTCAGAAAGAAGGAGGGGCATCATGAATAATGAGACTTCAAAAGAATATCTTCGCTTTAACGTCGTTGAGAGGATACAGCATGTGATTCTTTTTACGACATTTTTATTGTTGACCTTTACGGGATGGGCATTAAAATATCCCGAGCAAATAGTCGAGCATACCGGCTGGTGGATAACGATGTGGGGAGGCGCTAAAACAGCAGGACTGATCCACCGTGCAGCCGGGATCACTATGCTTCTTGATTTTGCATGGCACGTGCTCTATCTCGGCTACTCGCTCTCGACGGGCAAAATGAAATTGCGTGCCGATACGACTATAATTCCGATCCCGAAGGACGTCCTCGATGCCGTCAAGAATTTTCTTTATTTCTTTGGTTTGAGCAAAAAGAAACCCGAGTTCGGCAGGTTCAGTTATATACACAAATTCGATTATTGGGCCGTCTTCTGGGGCATGGGGATTATCGGGGCATCGGGGTTCTTCCTTGCCTTTCCCGTCCAGGTCTCCGTTATCTTCCCTTCATTTACCGTAAACTGGATATGGGAGGTAATCTCCATTATGCACAGCGATGAGGCACTATTGGCGATAGTGTTCATACTGTTCTGGCATTTTTATAACGAGCACCTGCACTGGGACAAGTTCCCGATGAGCATGACATGGATCACGGGCAAGATCACAATAGATCAGATGAAGCACGAACACCCGCTTGAATATGAACTTGAATTCGGAGATAAAAAAGGGGCTGATAAATGAGATGGCTAATATTAGTCGTAATCTTCGGCTCATTGGTGATAAGTTGTTCTCCTAAGGTAGAAAAGGGGAAGGCTGAAGAAACACAGGAAAAGATTATTTCAAAAGACGAGGCCGTTGGAAGCCTTCCGTGCTTTAAATGTCATTCGTATCAAAGATTCTCCGCTTCGCCTCAGAAGGGAGTATTTTCCCATCAGATACACACCAACACCGGCTATCACTGCAACCAGTGCCACGATTTTGAAGGACATAAGTATATGACTATTAACAAAAATATCTGCGGGAATTGTCACAACATCAAATCGGTAGCCTTTAAAAAGACCGGTCTGCCGTCACGATTCAACCACGAAACCCACTCAAAGATGTTCGGATGCAGAGAGTGTCATCCAAAGATATTCCTGATGAAGGCTGGGACTGCCGATGTCACAATGAAGGATATTAATAAAGGCTTATACTGCGGGGCCTGCCATAACGGGAAAAGGGCGTTTGCATCTTCGGAATGCACAAAGTGTCATGAGATGAAGACATTCGATAAGGAACTCACATATAAGGTTGAAGGCTTAGGGCCTGTCGTCTTTAGCCATAAGTTCCACACGTCGGCCTTCTCGTGCGCTGACTGTCATCCAAAACTCTTTGCGATGAAGAAGACACAGGGAAGGATGCCTATGGATAAGATAAACGAGGGCAAGTACTGCGGGGCCTGCCATAACGGCAATATAGCATCACCCGCATCCGACTGTATGAAGTGTCATAAGGGATAAAAGTTTATAGTGTCTGTGAACAGTGTCGGTGAATAACCTACACTGTTCACTTCTCTTTCGTCAGTATCTTAAAGAAATTAGCAATTATCACAAAGCTGATTCCGCCTATGAGGGCACCGAATGCACCGATAATGCCGACCACAAATATAACGCCTGCAATTACTAAGATATGATCCTGTGAAAGGTTGGCATTGAATAAACGATTGAGGTCATTTGCCATCGCCTCTCTCCATCCGCCGCCGAGGCTTTCTCCAAGAAGGACATCCATACCGGCTGCAATTGTAATCCCCAGAATCCCTCCAATGATAAGCCCGATATAGAATACCTTCTTCACTCGGTCTCGATTCCGTATTTTTTAAACTTTCTATAAAGTGTTGCCAGGTCTATTCCGAGTGCCCTGGCAGTTTCTTCCTTACTCTTATTATGTGTGTTATATATTTTTATAAGGAGATTTTTTTCATAATCATTCAGATATGTTTTAAGCGTGGAGGATATTAGTGCCGTTTCTTTCTCATCCCCGGCCTTCTTTATTTTATCAGGAAGGTCGGCAGGCATTATTGAATTGCCCCCTGTAAGAACCACCGATCTTTCTATAACATTACTTAGTTCCCTTACATTGCCGGGCCATGGGTATTCCATTAATAGAGAGAGGGTCTGCTTATCTATGTCTTTTATATTTTTTTTATGTTCTTCTGCAAATTTCACCATAAAATGCCTTACAAGCATCTCTATATCATCTCTCCTTTCCCTTAATGGCGGGATATTTATCTCTATTACATTTAATCTCCAGTACAGGTCTTCCCTGAACCTTCCTTCCTTAACCCTTACCTCGATATCCGTGTTAGTTGCAGAGACTATTCTTACGTCAACGATCTTAGGCTTTGTGTCTCCAAGGGGATAGACCTCCCCTGTCTCCAGAACCTTTAATAACTTTGCCTGGAGATTAGGGGGCATGTCTCCTATCTCGTCGAGGAAGAATGTCCCCTGATGTGCAAGGGGTATAAGACCTAATTTATCGGATACGGCTCCGGTAAATGCACCCTTTTTATAGCCGAACAGCTCGGATTCCAGGAGTCCCTCGGGAATAGCAGAACAATTTATGGAGATAAAGGGTTTATCCCTGCGAGGGCTGTTGCAGTGGATTAATTCAGCGATAAGACCCTTGCCCGTTCCGCTTTCACCTAAGATAAGTATATTGCTCTTTGTAGGTATT
>JACQXD010000141.1:42727-48884 GCA_016208875.1 Nitrospirota bacterium | reverse complement strand
CGATTTATTTTTTTGATACCCCGCCGTCTCTGCGGCGGGGAGGTTCATTCGATTCTTTTGTCTCATCTTTTTCTTCCTCTGTCTTTTCTCCGGGAATCTTGTATTCTTCCAGAACCCATTTGCCGAGGTCTATAAGCTTACATTTTTCCGAACAAAACGGCCTCCATGGATTTTCTTCCCATGTTGTTGTTTTCTTACAGATAGGACAGGTGATCTTCATGCTATATTTTAGTGGTTTTAGGTTTTTTTTTCTCCTACAAAATTGTTCCTGTATCTACATTAATGGCCTAAACATGGATTTTAAAAAAATGAATATTCGCAGAGACGATTCCTGCAGGGTCTGCTCCTGACCTGTTAGCCGCCCTAATGCTTACAAATTTGTAGCATAGTACGAAAGTGTAACTATTGCTTGATTGGACTATTGGTCTGAGGGTGAACGAAGAAGACGAATCCGATGGTCTTGATCTAAGTCAGCACGGAGAGAGCGGGTATACATTATAAAAAATAGTGACAGTGTCGGTGAATAGTGTCAGCGACTAACTGCTATAACAAAATTGTAGAAGTTACAATTTTGTTATAGCAGGCTATCCCTTTGATTTTAAACTAAAAAAACCTTCTATCTGTTAAATCTTACAAAATTGTATGGTTTATAGAATTTTTTCCCCCTTAAATTCCCTTTAAAATCATGTAATCCTGTAATGGCACATTTTTAGCTTTTATGCCTGCAAATATATTTTCGGCAGGAGATCGAATGAAAAACAAGATTGTCTTCTTATTTAGTCTCATCGCACTACTTCTTGTGCCTTTTACAGTATATGCGGAGACCACGTCCAAAATAGATTCGGGAGATACGACGTTTGTACTTTTATCTGCCGCACTTGTAATGCTCATGACCCCCGGTCTGGCTATGTTTTATGGCGGCATGGTCAGGAAGAAAAATGTCCTCGGTACTATTATGCACAGCTTTGTTGCAATAGCCGTTGTAAGCGTCCAGTGGATACTTATAGGATACAGCCTTTCGTTCGGTCCCGATATAAACGGGATGATAGGAAGCCTCGATTGGATCGGCCTGAAAGGTGTCGGTATGGATCCTAACCCTGATTATGCCGCTACCATCCCCCATATTGCCTTTATGCTGTATCAGGCAATGTTTGCGGTGATTACACCTGCTCTGATTACGGGCGCATTTGCAGAAAGGATGAAATTTTCATCTTTTCTTGTTTTTACTCTTTTGTGGTCAACTATTGTTTACGACCCCGTTGCCCACTGGGTATGGGGTACGGGTGGATGGCTTAAAAACATGGGGACTCTCGATTTTGCAGGAGGTATAGTAGTCCATGTTACCTCAGGGATATCCGCCCTCGCAGCGGCTGTCTTCGTAGGCAAAAGAAAAGGGTATCTCCGCGAGTCAATGCCTCCCCACAACCTTCCCATTACGGTTCTCGGTGCAGGACTCCTCTGGTTTGGATGGTTCGGTTTCAATGGAGGGAGTGCACTTGCAGCAAACGGATTGGGAGCTATGGCATATGTCGTTACCCATATCGCAGCCGTCTCAGCTACCCTTGCCTGGGTCATAATCGAATGGCTTCATCGCGGAAAGCCTACAATGTTCGGTGCTGCAACCGGCTCTATAGCCGGGCTTGCAACGATCACGCCTGCTTCCGGATTTGTCGGCCCTATGCCGGCACTTCTCATCGGCTTATCAGCCGGAGCCGTATGTTATATGGCCTTAAACATGAAGGGCAAGCTTGGATATGACGATTCACTTGACGCCTTCGGAGTCCACGGAGTCGGTGGAACGCTCGGAACGATTGGGGCTGGTCTCTTTGCGGAAAGGCTTATAAACCCTGCCGGTGCCGACGGGTTGTTTTTCGGGAATCCGCATCAATTGATCGTTCAGATAATGTCGATCGCAATTGTGGCTGTTTATTCCTTTGTAGTTACGATCGTTCTGTTGAAATTAATCGCCTGGACCATCGGTCTAAGGGTGAGCGAAGAGGAAGAATTCGACGGCCTTGATCTGAGCCAACATGGAGAGAGCGGATATACCTTATAAAATTACTTAGTCTTTCTTTCCCCTTGAAAGGGACTTCAGATCCGCGAATATCTCGTCTATGCTCCGGTACCTATCTTCTTTGCCCTTTTTTATACATTTAATTACTATTTCATCAAGCCAGTCAGGAATGTCTTCTACGATATCTGCAACCCTAACCGAACCGAGACCGGTAAGATCACCTGTCAGCATTTCATATAAAATAACGCCTGATGAGTATATATCTGCTGTTACATCCGGATCGTCACCTTTCATAATTTCGGGAGGGACATATGCGGAAGACAAAGGCTTATCCAGAAAAGATATGTTGTTCCGGGAGTCTACGACTACGTTGTCCGGAGTTAAAAGACCGTATGCCCGTCCGTTTTTGTAGGCATCTTGAAGACTTTTAAGAATCTGGACCCAGAGTTTCAGGCTGAGTTTAGGTTCAATCCTTCCATTCCTGATAATACCTCTAAGTGAGGTTTTCCCCTCCGGCAATTTATCTTCGGTTTGTCGAACCTCGGGTTCCTTGGGGATTGGGGTAAAGTTTCGCACTTTCTCCTTTACATCTCTGAATGATGGGTCGAATCTTTCTATCGTACTAAATATATCGAGTGCCTTTTGTTTATCTCCTATCTTTTCAAGCATTGTCGCATACGTATAAAAGTCATCAACCTTTGTAGGTCCGGGTTTCTGATTATGCAAGGATAAGCCGAACATTTCTGTCGCTTCCTTTATCATGCCTTCTTCTTCGAGAAGTTTTGCAGCCCTCCGGTACTCACCTGCTTCCCTGTATGTCTTTACTGCCGCAAGTCTCCTGCCGGACTTTTCCAAAAGCATAGCTGCATCAACCTTTTTCCCGGCCTTATCATAGAGCTTTGCAGCCTCCGTATAATCTCCTTCTCGTATAGATATCTCAGCCGACTTTTCAAGATCACGATCTTTTTCATACATCTCCTTTGCCTTTTCAGGCATCCCGAGCAGATCATAAAGTAATGCAGCCTTTCTGCAATCTCCGCCTCTCTCATAAAGCGCAGCAGCCTTTTCATTATCCTTCAGCTTGTTTTCATATACATTGGCGGCAGATACGAATTTGCAGCTTCTCTCGTAGGCTTCTGCTTCTCTTTTGTAGTCCTGGATCAGGGTAGTCTTGAGTTTTTCCCCTATCGTATGACGGTAAACGGATCTAATCATAAAGAATAATGCGATCAGAACCGGAATAGATATAAGAAGGAAGATCGCATATATCCCTTGCTCGGCTTGTAAACCCATTTTTTATTTTACAACAAAATTATTGGAGTTTGCCTTTCCCCTCCCTATCACTTCTCCGATTCTTTTTATGCCTTCCGGAATGTCTTTTTCGGATGCATTGGAGCCCCTGCTGGGCCCCCTGTGTAATAATTATGTTTTCAAGACCTACATTCTTGAAATTACTTATTATCTTTTCCCTGAGAGGAATTAAACCTTCTGTTATAGAATATTGAAGTGCCGATGATCCGTACTTTGACAGGACATTCTGTGCGGCATCGGCGATTTCTCTTATCGGGAAAAGTTCGGGCGCAGGCAATCCTCCTGCAAAGGAGATGATGCCCGGCTTGGAGGTAATTTTCAAAATATCTCGAATCGCTGAGCTTTTGACGTTAGACATTCTTTCCGAATACATTTATTTCTACCCCTACAATATTCGGCATCCTCGAAAGCAGGGGGTGATCCTTGCTCCCTTTTCTATCCTGATCGGCGGCCATAGAAAGACCGAAACTGGCCAGAACAAAGAAAAGACCGAAAACTACTGCCATTACTTTTTTCATAATTAATACGCCCTGCGGTCTCTGCCGCAGGAACAGATGCAGTTAGAGCAAATGGAGGAATAACCTGTAGACTGATAGAATAACTACAGGATGGTAGATATTAATCAGGAGATATGGCGATGGTATCACAATATATCAGAGTGTTACTATCACATACAAATAACGATAAAATATCGGAAAGCACTTTTGAATATCGGCTTAACGACCTAAATCAGCGGTGGCTATCAGCCATCCGCTGGATTTTTTTGTTATGTAAATGTTTACTTATTGCTTATTAAGACTTGTTTTTCCGGTTTAAATAATTTAGGGGATTCAAGGGCTATGGAGAATTCTTCAATCCGTCTTTCTGATAGCTTTACATATTCTTTGTTTGTATCGTATCCGACATAATGTCTTCCTGTTTTTATTGCTGCTATTGCAGCTTGTCCGCTTCCAGCAAAAGGATCTAAAACAATGTCTTCCTTGAATGTGTAAAGCTGAATTAGTCTGTAGGGTAACTCAACAGGGAAAGGAGCAGGATGTCCAACCTTTGTTGCTGGCTCAGCCGAAAATGTCCATACACTTTTTGTAAACTCAAGAAATTCATCTCTTGTGATTGTGCTTTTTTTATGCTGCTGGCTGCCCCTTGAAAAATTATCTTTTGAAAAGATTAAAATGTACTCATGAATGTCCCTGAGCGTTGGATTTTGTGCGGAAAGCCAACTACCCCATGCGGTTGAAGGACTACCACTTGATGCTTTATTCCAAATAACTTCTCCCCTCATCAAGAACCCTAAATCAAGCATGTCTTCGATAATAAAGGTGTGAAGTGGAATATAAGGTTTTCTACCAAGATTAGCGATATTAATACAAGCTCTACCTCCGGTAACCAGTACTCTTTTTGTCTCTGCCCATACTCGTTTTAAAAATGCTCTGTATTCGTCCATGGTTAAATTTTCATCATATACCTTTCCAACATTATATGGTGGTGATGTAACCATAAGATGAATGCTGTTTTCAGGGAGTTCCTCCATGTTTTCACTTGTCTTGCAAAAGATTTTATCTAAACAATCTGCTGGTACAGGGCTCTCCAAATACTTAACTTTATTTTCTTTCGGTAAACCCTCGTATAACCTGCTGGCATAAAAAGAACTTGAATCATGACCAATTCGTCCTGGAGAACCAAAGGCACTTGTTTTTGTGCCATTTCTTTTATTCCTATGATTAGAGCTCATTTCTGTCCTCCTTCCAAAGGTCAACCCATCTTTTGTAAGGATTAAATTTTATTTCGCTGCGTTGCCAATTTATTTTAATAACTCTCGTTTCGCTGTCTTCGACTAAGCCCATCAGGGCTTCTTTAGTAATCTCAACACCTCTCGGATTTGTTCCTGCTTTTGGAAGCTTTATATAGTTCTTTCTTCCTATTTTATCAAAAAACCTTTTCTGAACTTTTATAGGCATGTAGAAAAATCCTCCTTCTTTTCCCCAGTTTATTTGAACAAACAACATGTCACACATAGGCCGATATGTTTCGCTAAATTGTCTTGCCTTCTCTGCATCTACTGTCCATATCAGTTTAACTCCACTGAAGCTATTTCCCGTGATTGTTTTTACGGATATGGGATTGCCAAACAATTTTACATCTACCTCAGGTTCTGTAATGGGAATTTCTGATTCTACATTCGCCTCTCCGAATTTGTAGATTAGCAACGCAACAATTATTCTCTCACGGACAGAGCCAACTTCCATTCCAATTTTCCCTGCCCTTGAGCTTTCAAATTCTGCGAGTTGAAAAAGATGGGGCAATCGCTTTTGGATTCGTTCTATTAATTTTTCATCTTCAAATATTTCTATTAGTCGGTTGGGCATGCACTATTATACTGAAAACGATATGCTTTTGAATATATTTATACATAACGCTACAAACTCAGCGGTTCTTAATGGCGGCGTGATTTTCGCCGCTATTAAGAATCCGCTGTAGTGCAATGTTGCGATTTTAATTTATTTTTTTTGTTTTAATATTTTGGTTTGTATTTTTTATTAAATTTTCAATACCCCACAGTCTCTGCTGTGGGGTGTCCTTATATTCCCCCTCTGGCAAAGGGGGATGAAGGGGGATTTTTGAATAAATAAATTTTCAATAAATCTCCCCTAACCCCTTTTTTCCAAAGAGGGGGTCAGAAGGATTCCCGGCAAGCGAGAATGACAAAGTACGATTTATTTTTTTGTTACCCCGCCGTCTCTGCGGCGGGGAGGTTCTTTTACCAAATTTGTCTACCGAAATCTTATTTTTGTTTTTATAGATTTTATCGGTTTAATTTTATCCAGCAACATT
>JACQXD010000141.1:0-42660 GCA_016208875.1 Nitrospirota bacterium | reverse complement strand
TTCTTTTTTATGTCGCATGCGTCTTTTTGTGATGATTTTAGGGAAAACCATTGGTTTTGTCAAGAAAAATCAAATGCTTAGCTCATTGAAAATAGGGTAATTAATTTTCATTTGATTATTATGTCGCATGCGATATAATAATTGAATGAAAATAAATAATAAAAACGTAGGGGTGTCAAATGCCGATAGTTTCAATTTTTTTCGGAATTATTATCAAACTTTATTACGATGAACATAATCCGCCTCATCTTCATGCTGAATTTTAAGGCAAAAAAGCAATCTTTGATTTTAACGGCAATATAACCAAAGGGGATTTGGGCTCAAAGACAGCGACAAAACTTGTCAGGGAATGGATTGATCTTCGATTGGAGGCCATTAAAGAGGATTGGGAATTGGCAAGGGCAGGAAGAGAAATCAAAAAAATAGAACCGCTTGACTAAGGAGGTAAAATATGTGGAACATGAATGAAGTAACCAATATTGAGTATAAAAGAGACTATGTTTACCATGTTGTATTTGACGATGGCTTAGAGGGAGATTTAGACTTTTCTGATTATTTTGAAAAAGGACCTATATTTGAACCCTTGAAAGATTTGGAGATTTTTAAAAAAGGAACTATAGACGGAGGCACTATAACCTGGCCGAATGGTGCCGATATTGCACCTGAGACATTATACGAAAAAATAAAAGGCTAACAAATTGCTCGACACCGATTCTAATTGCACTTAGGAATAGTTTTGCAACGCACTTAATCGAAAACGGATATGACATCAGAACTATTCAGGAACTTCTCGGGCACCAGAATCTTCAAACAACCATGATCTATACTCCTGTGGCAACAAAGAACGTCTTCGGCGCAAGAAGTCCGCTCGATAAATAGCTGTTATGAGATATTGCAGAAGATGAGAAATAGTAACTTATTCCATAAAATAACTCTTTACTTGAAGATGATTAAATTTTCCCATTCCGTCTTTGCCCTCCCTTTTGCTTTGACCGCTGCAATCATTGCTGCATCCGGGATTCCTGCTTTTGGACAGATATTCTGGATTATCGTTGCAATGGTAGGTGCTCGGTCGGCTGCTATGACGCTTAACAGGATTATTGATCGTAAGATAGACGCACAAAATCCACGCACAGTATTAAGAGAAATCCCGTCAGGTAAGGTAAGGGTTTCTGATGCTGTGGTGTTTACGATTGTATCATTGGCTGGACTCGTATTTGCTGCATATATGTTGAATCCCTTATGCCTTAAGCTTTCTCCCATTGCAATTGCCGTCTTATTTTTCTATTCATACACCAAGAGGTTTACGTGGCTCTCCCATTTTGTGCTCGGACTTGCACTCTCGGCAGCCCCTCTCGGTGCATGGATTGCGGTAAGAGGCACATTTGACATAGAGATACTCCCGATGGCATTTGCAGTAATATTCTGGCTCGCAGGATTTGACGTTCTTTATGCATTGCAGGACATGGAGTTCGATAAGTCAATTGGCCTTTATTCGATACCGGGGAGGTTCGGTATTAGAAAGACATTGGTTTTATCGAATATGTTCCATTTTTTTGCATGGGGACTTCTGGTGTTCACCGGAGTTATTTTTGACCCCGGAGTTTTGTATTGGGTCGGTATGTTTATCGTTGCGGGACTTTTTATATATGAGCATTCACTTGTAAAACCCGATGACCTCAGTAAACTCGATATGGCATTTTTTAATATGAACGGTTACATAAGCATGACCGTATTCATATTCACACTGCTGGCCTATTCTTGACATCTACCGTAGCTGTGATAAATTAAAATTATGGCAAAGGGTGTTATTGTCTTTATAAGGGACGAAAAGGAGAGGTTGTCTCTGAGCAAACTGTTGAGGGTTGATGACTGCCCTGTCTTTGAGACCCAGTACGCACTTGAGGCATTGAAAATTCTCCAGAAAGAGGATATCGGATTAATACTGGCGAACAGGGATATCGAAGGCATGGAAGGCGCCGAATTCAAGGCTCTGGTCGAAAAGATAAGACCCGGCGTCAATACCGTGCTTATCCCTTCTTTTTCTGAAAGGGATGAAGACCTCCAGGTTAACTCCCGTGAATTCCTGAATGTAATCAGGAGCTATATAAAAACAGAGGGGCTTTTGAGCAGAGAACTTGCCTCTCTTAAACAGTTTTCCTATTCCCTCGCAGACCGCCTTCTTCAGATATTCGAGGTTAATGACAGGTATTTTTTCAATAATGATCATTTGGTAGCCGAGCTTTCCCGAAAGATAGCAGTGAAGATGGGGCTTGAACAAGGTCTTGTAGAGGCGATTCAGATGGCAGCACTGCTCAGGGATATGGGAAGGGTCGGGATTCAGAATCAGATACTTGAAGGGAGCAAAAAATTGGCCCAGAGCGAGTTGACCCCCATTAAAGAACATCCGATCCATACTGTGCAGCTCTTGAGGCAGGTCAGATTCCCGTGGAACCTCGACTCGATAATAAGCCATCATCATGAGCATTATGACGGAAGCGGTTATCCTGCCGGCCTTAAAGGCAGGGGGATATGCATAGGAGCCCGCATCCTTGCAGTAGCCGACGCTTATTATGCCATGGTAACGGATAGGCCGTATAGAAAGGCATTGTCCGGAGATATGGCTATTCAGGAGATCAAGAAGAATACCGGTATCCAGTTTGACCCTGAGGTAGTGGAAGTCTTTCTCTCCGTTGTAAAGGAGGAACCGGCTGAGGTGAAACCGAAAAAAAACATCCTGATCCTTGAACGCGAGAATAATATTGCGGCATTGATAAAGTTAAGTACAAGCGCAGATGAGATGAATGTCTTTCATACTACAAGCAGTATTGATGCTACAGTATATATCAGGCAGAAACGGCCTGACCTTATCATAGCCGATGTGGAGGCATTGCAGCCGGAGGTATTCGCAAAGGTGATAAGTATTGCACAACAGGTAGCGGCAGCCCACAACCGGCGGCTCATGCTCATTACACCCGACAAAGATTACCCCAGAGATATGGAAGGGAATGTTGACTATATCTCAAAGCCCATAGATATAGGTGAGTTGACTTTAAAGATCAGGGAACGCCTCTTTGAGGTCCCGGCGCCGGTGCCTCAAGAAGAGAAAGAAGCCAAAGGGCTGACAGGTAGTCTTGAGGAATTCAGTTTGGCCGATATAATCCAGATACTTAGTCTTGGATTAAAGACTGCAAGGATCGAGGTAACAAAGGGAGAGGAAGGCGGTATGCTTTATATCCTGCACGGAAAGATTACGCATGTATCCGTCGGAAATCTCAGAGGACCCGACGCATTCTTTAAACTCATCGGGTGGGAGACCGGAAGGTTTCGTATTATGCATGGTCAGGTGACGGACGATGTAAATGTGACCACCGATACCATGCACCTTCTCCTCGAGGCAACTGCATTTCTGGATAAGAAGATACGGGCATAGATTAGAAGTATAGGCACACTTCAAAAGCTTTAACTGATTCTCCACACCTTTTCAGAACCGCATATTATTGGGAATACGACGTCGCCGATGTAGGTGTAAAAGAAGCTAAGAATTCTCTTTCTCTCGCGTTGCTTATGAGATATTTGGAATTCGAACTGTTCGATTAAATCTCTGATATAATAGAGGCAACAAATCTATACAGATCGACGGGAGGCATAATGATACGGATAGATTTCGATATTATTGTTTTTAGGGAAAATAATACATATGTTGCTTACTGTCCTGAGCTTGATGTTTCAAGCTGTGGCAGCAGCATTGATCATGCAAAAGAAATGCTTAAGGCGGCTGTACGGCTCTTTCTGGAAGAAGCAGAAAAGATGGGGACATTAAAAGATATCCTTGAAGAGGCAAACTATGCGAAAGATGCCAGCGGAAAATGGACGCCTCCCAAACTGGTTGCTACCGAACTATCAACCATATAACTTATGCCTAAAATAGCGGCTATTCCTTCGGGCAAGTTTCGCAAGGTATTCGAAAAAGCCGGTTTCAAATGCGTTAGAACGGAAGGTGACCATTTTATTTATACGAAACCCGGTATAACCAGACCCGTTGTTATCCCAAATTGGCCGGAAGTGCCGGTATTTGTAATCAAAAACAATCTAAGAAGTGCGAATATAAGCAGAGAAGAATATTTTGATCTCTTGAAAAAACTTTGATGAGAGAGAATGTGGGGATAGAGGTTGACTTATAGAATATCCAAAATATTAAAAATTTCCGTTGTCGGTTTAATTGTATTATGGTTTGTCGGTAATCTTGGATGCAAAGAACGAGATAAAAGAGATACTGACGAAGTGATATAATACAAGCAATCGAACTTCTTGTTTTCGTGGAGGGTATATTTGGCAAGGCAGGTAGCCGTCAGCTTCGAAAATGGGGTAATTAAAATAGTATATGCATTATCGGTTCACGGAAATTTATTGGTCGAAAAAACCTTTACCCTTCGGGATGAAGAATTTGACGACTTCCTGAAAACGGAAAATACTAAGCAATTTACCGTTGTCTATCATTTCAAATCGTTTTATGAGGACATCCTGCTCATCCCTCCGGTCAAGGAGCGGTACCTTAAAAACATTGTTGCATCCGAAATAAAAAAGAGATTCCCCGAACTTAAAAAGCCCTCCTTTTTTTATACAATCCTCGGAGAGAGATTTCATGAAGGCAGGATGTCTAATGAGATATTCGTCTTTGCAGTCAACAATGAGGATTTAACCAGCGTAATTAACAGGTTCGATAAATATAATAAGAAGATCAAGCACCTGTATCCCGGTGCCTTTACTATGTATCATGCATCCGTCGAATATCATGGCCTCGATGGAGACCATCATAGAATTTATCACCCCGCTATCTGCGATCTTTCCCGTCAAGAATACGGAAGAAGGTAATATCCTCCCTCAGGATTACAGGGACTTTTACATACGGAAAAAAGTGATCGAATATTGCACAGCGATTTTCCTGATCCTTTCTTCCGTAGGGTTTGGCTACACATGGATGAAAATATCGGAGACCTTATCATTAAAGGAAAGGATCGGATCGTTACGCTCGGAGATAAAGGTTATGAAACCTGTTTACGACAATTACAGTATCAGATACAAAGAATTTCAGGACTTGTTTCCCCTGATAAATATCATAAACACTACGGGTTCCGCCCCGGATTTTCAAAGGGCATTGATTATTATGGAACAACTCCGCATAAAAAATGTAAACATTCACTCCATTCAGATCAATAATGAAAAAGGCGAATCATTATCTCTTAACATTAAGGGGATTATTATCTCGGAGGGGTTTACCGACATGCAAAATAACTATCAGACCCTCCTGAATACAATTAAAAAGAATAAAGGGATAGAATTATTATCGGATAGGGTAGACTTGAAGGATAAAAGTTTTCAGATCGAGGCAAGGTACAGAGACAATCGGATATTATGAGGGAGTCGAGGATATGGAGAATAGATTAAGGCGATTATTTTGTTATTATGTTTTGTCGGGATTGTTTTTTTTAACGATGATATCCGGGGTTATTATTTCGACAAGATATGAAAGATTCCTCTCTGATATATTGAAGGAGTTAGAGAAAGGCAGACAAAATCTCTTCGTCATGCGGGGTGCAATTGCAGATATGGACATTGCAATAGCAGGCGTGAACAAGGTTATATCCCCCGACATAATCTTAGAGACTCCGGAGACACAGCTATTGACCGGTCTCGATGAATTGAAATCAAAAATGAAGAAGGCTGAAATTACGGTTACCGCCTTTCAATATAAAGGGGATGAGGTTAATCTGCCCGTTGTCATAAAGGCGACATTGGAAAACTATACGGATTTCGTTAATGCGGTAGGCTATCTTCAGTCGCAAAGATTTCCTGTTTTCGATATTAGCAATATATTATTATCGCAATCTCAGGACAAGACTGTTTCATACGAGATCAGAGGAGATATCAGGGCACTGAAAGGCAGGAAAAAGTGAATTATAATAATGGAGGATTTTAAACTTAAGATGCTGTTTAACAGGAAGCAGACGATATTTATGCTGCTGCCCTTTATTGCAATAATCTTTTCAACGCTCGTCTTTTTTTATATCGAATTTAAGCCTTCACTCTCGTCTATGGAGCAGGAGCTTTCAAGGTTTTCATATAAAAAGATTGCTGTTATCCGAAAACAACCGGTTACCGTAACTCACTCGGAAAGTCCTATGGAATTGTCTGCCCGCGTGCAAAAGGACTTCCCCCTGATCCCGCTTTCGGAGATATTCCCTCAGGAGACGAAAAAGGAAAAAAAAGTCCTTCTTATTCTTATAAGTGACAACAGGAAAATGGCGATAATAAATGATATAGTAGTGAGAGAAGGAGATAAGATTGACCACGGCATGGTTAAAAAAATAGAGAAAAATAGGGTGTTGATAAAGGAAAAAGAGGGAGAGGAATGGATAGGTATACGTTGTACAGAATTACAACGTTGACGTCGGCGGCGACATACTTGGAGGCGTAACCGGAATGGGGACAATATCCGGGACAACGACCGGAACCACCGGGACAACACCAACCACAAGCATAAAAGGCAGTATCGCGCAGACATCGAAAAGCGATTCTTCTGCATTTAATTTTTGGGACGCAATAGAAAAAACCCTCTCAAACATACTGGGGATAACTACAGCCACTGCCGGGGCGCCTCAATCTTCGGTTCAACAGAGCTTTACAATCAACAGATTGACCGGGACGATAGCGGTAACCGCATCAAAAAGGAATATGGAAATAACGGAACAATACCTTAACACTGTTAAAAAGGTAATTAACAGGCAGGTACTGATAGAGGCAAGGATAGCTGAAGTACAACTAAAAGAAGGATTGAAGTACGGTATTGATTGGAGCTTTCTCGAAAACTGGGCGGGCGTAGGCTCGATCGAAATCCAGTCACAGCGTTTTTCCGATGTAGTCAGCCAGACACTGCCGGCCTTCAGCATAGGAATTACAGGCTCGAATTTCAGTACGCTCCTTAATGCCCTGCAGGAACAGGGTGAAGTCAGGACATTGTCAAACCCGAGAATAAATATAATGAATGGTCAGACCGCGATGCTGAGCGTCGGAAGAAACACGACCTTCATCTCGCAGGTGCAAACGTCAACATCTACCGGTACAACTCCAATAACCACATTCACGGTAGGCACGAGCACTATTCTATCGGGGATAATTATCGGGATCGTTCCGTATATAAATGAAGACGGTGAAATATCCCTGACAATAACGCCTATAATTTCCGATCTGATAAATCTTGACGAAAGAACTGTCGGACAATCCGACAACCAGACCCAGATATCTCTCCCCACCGTAGATTTAAAGGAACTGAGCACTACGGTGAAGGCCAGAGACGGTCAGATGGTTATAATCGGCGGGCTGATATCGAAAAAGGAAAGCATCGAGGACAATAAAGTGCCGGTCTTGGGAGATTTGCCTATTGTGGGCGGTTTATTCAAGAGCCGGGACAAACAGGAAAGCAAGACGGAGTTAGTTATAGCCTTACAACCAATGCTGATTTCAAGATGAACACACATGCCGACGAGTCGGCACAAAGGAGGATGAAAATACACACCCCTTAATCCCCTCTTGATAGAGGGGAAACATTGGAACTCCCCTCTATCAAGAGGGGTCGGGGGGTGTGTTAAAAGATATATTTTCGTACCAAGTATAACAATGGAAAAAGTAGGGACGCTTCTAAGGACAAAAGGTATAGTTAGCGACAAACAACTTCGTGTAGCCTTGATCCAGCAGGCGATAACAGGTGATCTGCTCGGCGACATCCTCGTAAAACTGGGATTTGTAACATCGAGAGAACTCGGGCAGATACTTGCAGAGCAATCGGACATGGAATTCGTGGATCTCGTCGAATTTACTATAGAGGAAGAAGCACTGAAGATGATACCGAAGGAGACCGCAGAGAAAACGGAATTTATCCCCCTTGATATAAAAAACGGCAGGCTCGGCATCGGCATCACTAATCCGAGCAACATCTCGGCTGTTGATACCGTTGCAAGGCTGACAAAAAAGCAGCCGCGAGTCTATGTGATAGATAAAGACGGTTTTCGTGATGCATTAGAGCGGGCATATTTCTTCATGGAGAACCCGACCCATCGGAATATAGAAGACACCATCACCGAGATAAAGACTGCCGGAGCTACATCCGGCTCTACCATGACAAAACTAACGGACCTCATCGTTATAGACGGGTTCAGGAGAAATACCTCCGATATTCATATTAATCCGGCGGCGGATATCGTTCATGTATTCTACAGGGTAGACGGCATTCTTCAGTACGGGCATGGAATTCCAAAGGCGGTCCACAACGGGATTATATCCAGGATAAAGATCCTCTCCGAACTCGATATAGCGGAACAGAGATTGCCTCAGGACGGCTCTTTTAACTTTTCTTTCCTGAATAAGCGATACGACATCCGTGTGTCTACGGTTCCCACCATATACGGAGAAAATATCGTGATGAGGATACTTGCAGGTATCGGCCCGTTTATGAAAGTGGAGAAATTGGGGTTTGATGAAACAAACATAAAAAAGATAAAGTCGCTGTTTCTTAAGCCGTACGGGATAATCCTGATCACAGGGCCTACCGGAAGCGGTAAAACAACCACCCTCTATGCAGCCTTAAGAGAAATAGATTTTCTTGAAAAGAATGTCTTTACGGTTGAAGACCCGGTCGAATACAAACTAAGCCTGATCAAGCAGACAGAGGTAAATGAAAAGATAGGGTATGACTTTGCCCGTGCAGGCAGAAACTTTATGAGGCAGGACCCTAATGTGCTGCTTCTCGGTGAAATTAGGGATGAGGAAACGGCAAGGATAGCAGTACGCGCATCTCTTACCGGACAACTCGTTCTTTCCACCCTTCATGCCAATGATGCCGTAAGCGCGATCCCGAGGCTCTTAGATCTGAACGTTGACCGTTTTCTTTTATCTTCTTCACTTCTCGCAATAGTTGCGCAGAGGCTTGTGAGGAAAATATGTCCGAGTTGTAGGACAACATACAATTTAAATAATTATGAGGTCTCTGTGTTTAAGGGATACGATATCCATTTAACGTCTGCCTTTAAAGGGGAGGGCTGTGCACGATGTAACGGCACGGGATATTTAGGGAGAACGGTTATCGGTGAAATATTGATTCTGGATGATGAGATAAAAGAGATGATATATTCGGGGGCATCGGTTACTGCTATTCAGGTAAACGGCGTTAAAAAAGGGATGCGGTTATTAAAAGAGGACGCCGTTAAAAAGGCTGCCTCCGGTATAACAAGTATGGATGAGGTGTTAAGGGTAACAGGTTGAACATTATGAGCCTCTTGCAAAGGTACTGAGTTGGTCGAATTATTTTGACAACCCTCCAAAAACTCGGCGAAAAATCTTTTATTTAATTCTTTTTCTTTCACCTAACGCAATTAACTCTGACTGGGTGAACCTTGAAAGAAGCACTGCACTTTTCAGAGACCCGACAAATTCGGAAAGACGATTTATACCTGTTTTAATTGAAGATTGTAAGTTACCTGATGCTCTCAAGCGTTACAGATATGGAAGCATCTGAAATTTTTATTGAGTTGCAAGACCAATATATGACCGCCAAATGTTTCTTGGCTTCCGCAGAAATATTAGACAAACAAGGTCATCGCAAAGAAGCAGAAAAATATTACAGGTCAGCTATTCAAACTGCTGCGCCAATTAAAGACGAAGGGAAGAAAAGCTGGTTCTACTTTCGGTATGCAATGAAACTTTTAGAATTAGGTGAGCATGAGAAAGCAAAACAACTTCTACTCTATTTACTCTCATTAGAATCACTAAAAGATTCTCAAAAGCTTGATGTCTTGAAAACACTTTCTGATATGGCAAAGGTTTCTAAAGACGAAAAGGGGCTAAAAGAATATGAAGAACATTCTCTCAAAATTATTGACAAATTGCTTTCAGAAGCAAAATCACCGAAAGAACGATTAAGGTTATTATTTAACAAAGGACATGATCTTCATGACTTAGAGAAATATGAAACTGCACTTGAAACATTTGAAAGGACTATTAAGTTGGCAGAATCAATTTCAGCGAATGACAGGTTACCAGATGTTTGGGCATCAATTGCCGAAGTGCCATCATAAAAATGAAAAATCCGAAAGCTGAACGAGCAGCTTATGAGCAAGTTCTAAAACTTTGTGGAGACGATGAGAATTCGCCTCAACTTGTAACAACCTTGACAATGATTGCACAAATGGAAATGAAACATTCAAACTTTGTCGAAGCCAGAAAACTTCTTGATAGAGCAGAAATTCTTTGCAAGAAAATGATGCCATTCATGATGTTTGTTATTAACGACATAAGGAACAGAATCAATGATGAAGAACAAAAGGCAAACAATATCAAAACATGACTGCTAAACTTCAAACGACACGACTTCGGACGGACGAAGCACGAACCGATAACAAGGGCTTAAAAAGAAATGGCGGGTGCCGTGGTTAATCAAACATTTGTGCTTCTAATAAACAGTTGTAGTAGGTTGAAAACACGTGTTCCTAAGCCGCCACTTCGTTAAGCCCCAAAACGTTATCGGATATATGACCAATTTTATAAGAAAGCGTATAATATTCTTAGATTTGAGAACGTAAATGAAATTCAGTGAACTTGTTCGATTATTGGAACAGAATGGCTTTAGGATTGTTAAGGAAAAGGGGTCTATCAGGTATTACGGCAAACCTGGTTGGATCAATCTAATTCGAGTTGATTATCATGGATCAAAAGAAGTTCCTACAGGCATATGCCATGCAATATTGAAAGATGCAGGGATAAAGAAATAAAAAAGTTTGGAGGTGCAAAGCTATGATAGATTTAGGATATTCTTTGATTATTGAGGCAACAAAGGAACCTGACTTTTTTGGTTTCTATTCTCCTGATTTGCCTGGCTTTTCAGGGATTGGACATTCCGTTGAAGATTGTATTTACAAAGCAAAATGGGGGATGATGGAACACATCAGTTTATTGAAAGAACAGGGGTTACCGGTTCCTCCGAGAAATCCGAATCCTAAGATTGTCATTCAAAATGAAGAGACTTTAATAGCAGCTTGAAAATTGGTCATACGTCCGCTAACACGTTGCAAAAGATTTACTAATACGGTCATTAGTAAGGCGACACAAAATGTCATTCCCGCTTGTCGGGAATCTTTCTTTTCCTGAAGGATTGCGGACAAGCCGCAATGACAGAAAAGAGTATTAATGTAGTCTTACTTATAGCCGTCTTAGTACATCAATGAAAGGGGAAAAGGGGACAGCGACCGTTAAAAAAGATCGCCTGCGGTGACAGCCAACATGCTAAAATAAAATTGGTAAGAAAGGGAATACCGATTGAGCAGAATAGGAGAAATTCAAGCACTTGTTCGTAATGGGCTATTTTACCTTACGGAACATGCTGATGATGAAGCAGGTATTGACGGCTTTGACATTTACGATGTTGAATATGGCATTTTGAACGGTAGAATTCGTAGAACGTGGCCCAGAGAAGGGAAATATAAAGTAGTTGGTATTTCTTTAGACAAAAGACCTATCGGCATAGTATGTCGAGTAACAGGAATAGGGAAAGTACGAGTAATAACAGTTTATGAAGATAAACCTAAAGGATGCGAAAGGAGGGATTAAATTGGGATTTTGGGATGGAGAGCAATGCGAATATTGCAATGGTCCAATTGTTGAAAAAATAATTGACCTACCCAGAAAAGTAGGCGATAAGTATGTACTTATCAAAAATGTGCCGGTTGGTGTATGCAAAAAATGCGGTACTAAATATTTTACAGCTAATGTTCTCAAAACCATAGAATCAAGTGTTTGTGGCAGAAGGAAAGTAGAAAGTAAAATTCCTATGGCTGTATATTCTCTTTAAGAGAAAAACGACTCAAATATATTTGATTATTGATTGCCCGCACCGGCAGATAACAAAGTGCTTGAGGTTAACACCCAACGGCTCTGTCCTTGTTTTGCAACGGAAACGTTATCTGAAAGCCTCAGGTTCTTATGAATAATGAAGCCTTGATAGTTTTATCTCTCCGATTTATATAAAGAGTCTGAATAAGAGTCCGATCTTCAATTGAATTTCAGAAGAACAAATTCTATAATGATAATGCAATGAGATATTACTCGTATAAAGCTATAACCACGGACGGCGTTATGATCAGGGGTGTTATCGAGGGCGAAGATATTGATTATGTTTATGGAGTCCTTTCCTCTAACGGATTATATATATTGAATGGATTATTTGGAATTTTTTGATTTAAAGGAAGACCCTTTCAGGCTAACCCCTGATCCTTTGTATTTCTATCCCTCCGAAAGTCACAACGAGGCACTGTCTTCGATGACTTATATGGTTGAGCAGAAAGAAGGGTTTTTTCTTGTCGTCGGAGAACCGGGTACCGGGAAAACAACTCTTCTAAATACGTTTCTTGACACGAAGGGCTGGAAGGATAGGGCAGGGATCGCCCTTGTTCTGACACCGAGACTGTCGCCCGAGGAATTTCTTCTTACAGTCCTCGATGACCTGAATGTAAAAATAGAAAATACGAATAAGAATGAGATTATCAGGGCATTCAGGGATTTCCTTATAGAAAATTCGATGCTCGGAAGAAGGATTATTATAGTTGACGAGGCGCAGAACCTACCCGATGAGACATTGGAAGAACTGAGGCTGCTGTCAAATCTCGAAACGGAAAAGGAAAAGCTATTGCAGATAGTCCTGATCGGGCAGCCTGAACTGAGGAAGAAACTGCTTATGGAAAAACTGAGGCAATTAAATCAGAGGATAACATTAAGGGCGATTTTGAACCCCTTAAGAATGAATGAGACCTCCGATTATATAAATTACAGACTGATAAAGGCAGGGAAGGGTTCTGTAATATTTAAAGAGAATGCAAAAAAACTTATACACAAATCATTAATGGGCATCCCGAGGCTGATTAATCTTATATCCTCGAGAACGATGATGGCGGCATATCTGGATGCAAGTAAGCAAATAAAAAAGAGGCATGTTTTGTATGCGATCAGGCATCTTTCGGACAACTGCACAAAAAAAGGATTCCGTACGGCAACGGTGCGTCTTATATTCATATTGCTCTTTACGATAGCATTTGCCGTTACCGTAAGCTAAAAGGAATATATAATTCAAATAATGGAATTATTTTTCAGATAATTGACCCAGAAATGCAGACATTGTTCAATGTTCAAAATGAACCTCCCCGCCGCAGAGACTGTAGGGTATAAAAATTTAATAAAGATTTCAAAAAATGGCGAGCTAATTGATTGACAACGCTATCTATATAATGGTATAAATTTACATGCCACAAGTACTATCCATAGAGTTATACCAACTTCTCGAAGAAAAACTCGGTAAAGAAGAGGCAAAGAAGGTTGCGTCTGCTATTGAGATCGGTCTCGAGGTGATAGAGAAAAAGGCAGAGGCAGTAGCGCTGCAGAAAAAACTTGAGCTCAAGGATGAACTCACTAAAGAACTCGCCACAAAGGCAGACATATTGGTATTAAGGGAAGAATTCTTTGGAGAGATTAAATCACTCCGCCAGGAGATGCAGACAATGAAGGTGGAGCTTGAAGGGAGAATATCAACCTTACGGATGGAATTCAGAGTTTATTTTGTTATACTTCTGGCAGTGATTATTCTTGTTAGTCCCAAGGCAATTGACCTGATAGGTAAATTCCTTGGAGTGATAAAGTAATATGGCATTCTACATACATACAGATTCACCTGCCTTAGAAGTAAATTTCTAAATCAACATTTCCCGATAAGCAAAAATTATTTTTTTTGTAAACCACCAAGCAAAACCCTGCGTTGAAAAATATATGGATTATTATGCCCTAAAATACCCTGCTGAACTTAATCCAGAATCTAACAAAATCACTGTTTATAAAAAATGGATAGAAAACCCCGAGGTTTTAAACTCGGAGATGAATTAAAAGGAGGAATTGTCAATGTTTCAAAACAGAATTTTCCGGGCAGTTAGTTTCCAGCGAGATTTATGCCCAGTCTAAATTTGGGCCCAGTATTATTATGTTTAGTGCTAAAGATAAAGAACTGAGAAAAGTCTGGACTGCAGGTTTTGGAAGAGGGTTATCAGTTTCTTACATTGTTGCACCAGAAAAAGGAGTTGCAAAATGGACAACGAGAGAGCCAATAGGTTTTGTTGAATCTCTTGCTGCTGGTCCTCTTGGCCATATAGATGTAGGATACGTTGCCGATTTCAATATTTTTGCCACTACACTTATTTCAACCTATGACCAAATAGCCGAACTTTTTGCTCTTAAATTTAAGCAAGATAGGTCTAATATGAAGGCAAAATTAGAATAGCACACACCCCTAATCCCCTCTTTTTAGAGGGGAACTAATTTTTCTGCAAATGCGTCAGTCTCTCATCTGCAAGTTTTTTGATTTTGGGATCGATCCCGTTCATTGCCATTATTTCACGGTAAATCGTTACTGCGTCCCGGATCCTGCCCTGTTTTTCTGCAACCCGTGCAGTGCCGAGATAGCCCTGAATATTTCCCATCCGGTAAAGTTTATAAAAAAAACTATATGCCTTATCGTTATCCCCGTGTCTTTCATATGAGATTGCAAGATTTAATATCGCATAGACGTTTGAGGGATCTATAGTCAACGCCTTTGCGAGGTAACCTTCGCCTTCCTGAAAATTGCCGAGCATGGCGTATGCGATACCAAGATTTACGAGTGCGGGTACATAATCTTTTTCAATGCTCAAGGCGTCATTTAAATACGGTATTGCCTCGTTATAAGAATCCAATCTGAGCAGTACGCTGGCAATATTATTCAATATAGCGTGGTTTTTAGCATCAATGCCGGAAGCCTTTTTATAGTTTGCAATCGCATTGTAATAATCTCTTTTGGATTCATATGCCTGCGCAGCGAAAATGTACACATCCCTTTTGGATATATCCTCCTCAGACAACTTCTTTTTATCATCGGCAATCGTGGGAATTGCAGATATTTCGGATTCGGGCAACGAGGCGGAAGTCTCATTCCGAATTTTCTTTTGATACCGCTTAACAGGCAGGCATGCAACCTTTTTCTCTATATTCTTTTTTTGTGTGCCGGCATCAAAACCTATCGTTTTATTTACAGGTTTGGATGCTATATCACGTGGTGAATTCATTGCCGTAGGCGGAGTAGAAGTACTAACAACCTGTTCCTGAGATTTTTCCATATGACGGGTAGGGTTCTTTGTTTTATACGGTTTATTATAAAGGTCTATGATATAAACCGCTCCGACTCCAGATACAACTGCAGCAAAAACAAGAACCGATAAAAATATGATTTTTCTTTTAGTGGCATACCTCTCGGAAGAATTTAACACGGTATGTTTCAGGTTCGGAGGCACATCCCCTTTGAAACCCCGATACTTTACCTTTACAACATCTCCAACGGCATGGGGCACAACACATGTAGCTCTCGTGTATTATTTTGACCGCCCCCGTTAACTCTCAAGCTTTTCTTTGATATCCTCTTAAATATGCGGAAGGGAGGGGTTCCATATTCGAGCGGGGGGAGCTACAAGTGGTGAGCGCAGGGCACGCTTCCCGGAGGAATAACCTTAACTCCAAATGTCACAAGTGCAGACTGTTTTACGTTAGCAGGCGTAACAAACAGATAATCCGTCATGCAAAGAAATTGAAATGCCGAAGGATTGACTTATGCAATGCAACGCACTACAATAAAATGCATAAAGTAAGAGTCGGATGGAGGTACATATGCAGTCTCAATTAACTGTAAGATTGTCCGGTGATCTTGACAGAGAGGTTTCAAATTGTGCAAAAAGACTTCGTCTTAAACGTTCGGATATTGTAAGAATGGCTCTAAAAAGCTTTTTAGAAGGGGGATATCGGATAGGTGAGGAAATAGCTCCGTATGAAAGAGTGAAAAATCTTCTGGGTTCTGTGTCGAGCGGGATTCCGGACCTTGGACAAAATCATAGAAAACATATCATTAAAAAGATAAAAAGGCATGCGTAATCTCCTTTTGGACACAGGCGCTTTTGTTGCCCTTCTCGATAAGAGTGAGGATAGTTATGAGCGATGTGTTGATTTCTTCAGGAGTTTTAAGGGTGAGATTTTTACAACCGAGCCGGTACTTACAGAAACCCTCTACTTGCTTGGCCCTTCTATTATTGCCGAGAAAAACTGTATTGACTTCATACTAAAGGGGGGTGCTGCTTTGGTCCCTCAATCGGCGGCAAGCCTTTCAAGGGCAATTACTTTGATGGAAAAATATAAGGATATCCCAATGGATTTTGCAGACGCAACTCTTGTTGCCTTTGCGGAAGATGCGGATATAAACGAAATTTTTACACTGGATTTAAGAGGTTTTAATGCGTATCGTATCCATGGCAAAAGGACATTCGAAATCTGGCCGAAATGAGAAAGTAGGTTTATATGCCGATAATCAGGGTTGAAAATCTCGTTAAGAGATTCGGGAATATAACTGCCGTAAATGATGTATCGTTTGAAGTAGATGATGGTACGATATTCGGTTTTCTCGGTCCGAATGGTGCAGGCAAAACGACTACGATAAATATTCTCTGTGCTTTGTTATCTCCGACATCCGGAAAGGCATTTATAAATGGACACGATTGTATGAGGGAATCTTCATCCGTCAGAAAATCCATCGGTATAGTGTTTCAGGACACCACGCTCGACAAAGACCTTACGGCTGAAGAGAACCTGCTGTTCCATGCCTATCTCTATAACGTCGAGAAAGGCGAGCGGAGAAAGAGGGTTGACGATGTATTGAGGCTTGTTGATCTGTTTGACAGAAAGAACGACCTTGTAAAAAAATTTTCAGGCGGTATGAAAAGGAGGCTTGAAGTTGCAAGGGGCTTGATCCATCGTCCGAAAGTACTCTTCCTCGATGAACCTACATTAGGCCTGGACCCGCAGAGCAGAACCAATCTGTGGGAATTTATTACAGAGCTTCCCAGAAGACATAGTGTTACGATATTTATGACGACCCATTATATGGAAGAGGCAGAGGTTTGTGACGATATAGCGATAATTGATAACGGGAAGATTATTGCCGGAGGCAGCCCGGAGAAACTAAAGAAGATAGTGGGTGGCGATGTTATATATTTGAAAACGAGGGATAACGTGTTGGCAAGGGACACTATCAAAAAGACGTTGGATCTCGATGCATCTATAAGGGACGGCGAGCTTTTTATATCTACGGTTAAAGGTGATGCGTGTATCCCCGAACTTATAAGGACGCTCGGAGATAGTGTCCTTTCCGTAAGTCTTCAGAGACCGACCCTGAATGATGTTTTTCTAAAACTTACGGGCAAGGCGATAAGAGATGAAGAGGCATCGGGAGCGGATACTATAAAAGCGGAGGTAAGGGCGTATAGAAGAAGGCATAGTTAAAAATTTAAACTTCAAAGAGCAAAATTTAAAATTACAAATCAAAGTTCAAAATATAGAAGCGGTCATCATAACTTTACTCAAAAATCTTCTTTAACATCTGCCTGACCGGTTTTATGCCATTGCCTTTTCAGTCTCTTTGATCCATAGCAGCCTCGATCCATTAATTACGGATGCATTTATTGATTCGGTCATCTCCTCGGGATTTACATCGAGACCTTCTTTTTTCTTGAACGGCTTTAAGGTTACTTTTGCTTTCGTCTTTAATGCCTTCTTTATCTCCGTATCTTTAGGTTCCTTGATCGCCTTACCGAGTGCCTTTGCAATCTCCATAAATATCTCCCTGTGAGATATTGCCGAACCTGCCGGCTCAACTGCCTTGCATAAACATTTGACCCTACCGAGATAATCAATCATCGTCCCCGATACCTCAAGAAATGCAGCAGACGGTAATACTACATCTGCCTGTTTTGCAAGCTCTGTCATGTGAGAGTTCTGGACAATGAGAAAATCGGTATCCGGTCTTTTGCTTAAAGGAAGCTCCCCTATCGCGTAAAGAGCCTTCATTCCGTCGCCGACCATATCTTTGTAGGACTTTCCTTCGGTAACAAGTCCCATCATAACAACGCCCTTTGCATTACTTTCTATCGGAACCGCTATAGCCGTCCCTTTAATCAATGAAAGATTTGCCGATGCATCATAAAGCGAGGGTGCAGAGAATATTAGGGGATTTTTTGACGCTGTAAATATTTCTGCTGCCTTCATTGCCTCATCCGATGGCTCAACCGATACCAATGCATGAACAAGCTCTTTCGGTACCTTAATCCCTTTTGATACGATAGCCTGAGAAATTTCAGATAGTATCTTTACCTCGTCTCCTTTAAGGCTAAGCGATGTAACTGACGATATATTGGAGTCTCCGGAATTTATTACGATCAATTTTGCACCGGAATTAACCCTTTTTCTAATTACCGCGTCGAGTGCCGGCAGTACCCTCGTCCACTGACTCGGATTCAGGCCGACAAGGATAATGAGGTCTGCTGTCTCAGGGTTTGCCGTCTCATTCTTCAGAGAATCGGCATCAGAATAAAGACTCGCCGTTGAATCGAGGTTTTTTGTTTTTACAATATCGGCAAGGTGTTTTAAAACGAGTGCGTCTTCATTTAAGATTCCTGCCGTGCTTATGAATCCTGCCGATGCACCTGATGTTTTAAGTTTCTCCGAAACAATGTTAACTGCATCTTCCCATGTTGTTTCCTTGAGTTCATTCCCGACTCTTTTCATAGGTGCAGTTACCCTTGTCTCGGATTCTACACAATCGAATCCGAATCTGCCATAAGCACAGATAAACTTTTCTACCGAGCCTTCAATGGCACCTGCATTTACCTTTGAGACCCTTCCATCTTTTGTGCTTACAGTTATATCGCATCCGTTTCCGCAGAGAAGGCATACGGAATTTACCTTTTCATATTCCCACTCTCTTCCTTTTCTCCACCTATCTGCCTCAAGTAGTGCATTAACAGGGCATGCATCAACGCAACTGCCACAGAATGTGCATGATGATTCCTGCAACGGTTTATCATTAGCGGTAATTACTTTTGCCCCAACGCCTCTTCCCATGAAATCAAGGACATTGGTTCCCTGATGTCTGCAAACCCTTACGCACCTTCCGCATAAGATACAGTATTCGGGGTCGCGTTTTATACACGGGTTTGCCTCATCGGTCGGATAACCGAATTTTTTTCTCGTGAATGTTGATTCCTTTAACCCAAAGTCATAGGCATATTTCTGCAGATTGCAGCCGCCTGCCTTTGTGCATGTCATACAGTCCAACGGATGCATCGAGAGAATAAGGTCAATGACAAACCTCCTCGTCTCCTGTATTTTCTCGGACTGCGTATTTACGATCATTCCATCTTTGACCTTTGTATTGCAGGCAATAAGAGGAGCTTTTGAGCCTTCTACTTCAATAAGACATAGCCTGCATGCACCGATTCCCGGCATACCTTTCAAATAACATAGATTGGGTATATGTATCCCTGCAATCTCTGCTGCGTCTAAAAGGTTCATACCTTCAGTTGCTTGAACCTCTTTGTCATCTATTGTAAGCTCTACAATATCTGTCATTTATTCCTCCTGTTTAATTTTTATTCTCCTGAATATCTTCTCGATCTCAATTATTTTCACCTGAAAATACCTCTATTTCGTCATGCCCGAAGTTTTTAATCGGGCATCCAGTGTCTTTGTTTCTGGATTCCCGCTTAAGGACTGCGGGAATGACATTTTCATCTTCCTTTGTGCCTTTATAAGGCATGAGTGTTTCATTTGCTCTCAATAACATCCTCTAAATATTCCAGCCACTTACGGGGTAATACACCAAGATTCTTTCTATCGGCCTTCAAATCTTCATAAACATTAACAATCTCATCACAGAGATTATTGACTGCCTCAAACTCTGTATCTGCATAGGCAAAGGCTTCTATGTCATCAAGAGATGCAATGACCTTATCCTTATCAATCTCAATGGTGATATATATTGGCATCTTTAAAGAGTACTTAAAATTTTTTAAACTATTTAAGGGGATTATCTTATAGTGTTTCTCAATAGTATTAATCAAATTTTTAGAAAGGGCTTTAAATTGTTTATCGGTCAATATCTCTGTCTGCATTTTTACTCCTTTTATTTTTTTATTGTAATGCCTCTAACACATCTTATGTTGTCATTCTGCACTTGATGCGGAATCCAGTCCTTGCTTTTTTCTGAATTCCTGTCTTACTAATATGGTCATAAGTATGAAGACATTGATTATAAAATCCCTCCTAACCTCCCTTTGCCAAAGGGAGGATTCCCCTCTTTGGCAAAGAGGGGTGAGGGGAGATTTTCTGATAATGATGCCTTACTTATGCACTCCTTAATAATTCCCATCATTCAAGTGATGTTATGAAATAATTCTGCCCTATTTTTCGTACCACCAGTTTTTCGTTCTGCTGCCCCTTTTTCTCATAGACCGTCTGAACTTCAAATGTTCCGGAATCTTCACTCACGCTTGAGGTAACAATCTTCGATTCTTTTATTTTACCAGCATCATTAAGCCATGTCGCCAGGCCTTTGGTAAAATCCTGCCACTCGGAATCAGAAAAAGTCCTGCCATCTGGTCTGTAAATTTCCTTTATCTTACTGTAATCCTTATTGTTGAAATATGTGTTCATTGCCTTTAAGAGAGTTTCAGCTTCGGATTTGAACTTTTCTTCGTTTCGCTTTTTGATTATTTCATAACTTTGATAATCATCACTATTACCTATTACAAAGTCAAATGCAATATTGCCTATAGAAGCTTCTATCGTCGAGATATTTTCCAATGCACCAAAATGTACGGCATAAAACCCCTCTGGCAGTTTTTCTTTAGGTGTCAACTTATACATATCCTTTTTACCTTCAATCGGCGATATGTCAAAATCTATATGTTTAGCAGCAGTCCAAAGATTAACGTCAACATATGTATTGCCGAATGGATTATCAACATATCCGCCTTTCTTAAATTCAAGCTTTGAAATTCTTACGGATTTAGGGTTAATATCCTTTTCAAACACTATAAAGTTTTTTACGGAATTACACTGAGTCCCCGATGCACTTTTAAGCCCTGTTATTGACATGAAAAGGTTTCCGACAAAGCTCACTTTTTGGCTTTTAAGAGTTAGAAGACCGTTATCCGTATTGGCATATACATATATGCCGTAGTTTTCAGGGTACTTTTCACAGCCTAAACCTGCTAATAGAAACAGGACAATGAGAAGATATTTAAAGTATCTCATATGCCTCCCATTTTCATCAAAGCGACAACCCCACAAAGGTGGATTCGTGACAGGATATTCTTTTCCTGTCTCGGGGTCTTTTATGGAAGTATCAACGAGTTTTATTCTTCCAGTTCTATCCAACTGTGTTTCTCCTAAAACTTGGAATTTATCGCAATTGTTTTTAAAGTTTTTTGCATTATCCCTTAGAACTTTTACATAACCGCTGAAAAATTCAGCACCATTTTCATTAAATGAGATTGGAAAGGTTTCAATATCGGCATTATATTCCTTAACGGATAAAGTTAAGCCTTTTATAGGCTTTCGTGTTGTGAGCAATAAGCTGTCCAATTCCTTCTCGTACTGGTCGAGCAATTCAATTCGCTTGTTTGTCCTTTCACGGCGGAGGGCAAGGTGGCTGTCTTCATAGGTTTGGTTGATTTCTTTGATTTTAGAATCTCTTTGAGCAATGCGATTTTTATATTCAACCTCGGTCTCAAATTCGTCTTTTTTAGTGCTTTCGAGTTTTGCCAATGCATCATCCCGCTCTTTTTGAATGGCTTTTAGCTTATTTTGAAAATTGGTTTCGATTTCTTGAGAACGGACAGATAAAATATTTGCCTGTTCTTTAAAACCAAAATTACGTAAAGTCCTTGAGAGGTAAAAAGAAGTAAGATGGCTTATATCAATAGCAACTAAATATTCTATTCCTCTTGGACAAACTCCACTATAACCTATATCTTTAGAAAAACTTGAAATTAAAAAATATTTATTAAATGTATATGGCCATAATCCTTTAATTGATTGAACCTCATGCATTGTATTCAAATCAGTAAATCTAACGTCTTCTTTATAAGTTCCCCATGTAATTAAATAGTTATTTTCAGTATCAATTTTAAGCTTAGCAACCTCATCAGAGCCGTATCGATACTTAAAGTTTCCAAAGTTCCCTACTATTTTCTTTGTCCATGTTTTATCATACGCTTGTATAGTTCCATTAAGATATCTTACAAAAAACAATTTTCCGGTATTATCAAATTCCATCGAACTGATCTGGCTAGTTGCATCATTATCAGGTGATCTATCTCTATATACCTCTTTCCATGTTAATGCTTCATAAATGTATAAATTAGTGCGGTCTTTTTGTGGATTAAAATCACTTCCGACAACTAAATATTTTCCATCTTTGCTAAAAGTAAATATCCTGATTTCATCCTGATAAAATAGTACCTTAACTTCTTTCCACTGTGTTATATGTAATATATAAATTTTATAATTATCCGCAAATGCTAAGAATTGACCATCAGGACTAAAAGCAACATCCTTTACATTTTCAATGGGGGATTCATATTGAATTTTCCAAGTGTCTTTTTCTAAAACAATTATTTTCCCTGATTTGTTAATAACTGCAATATAACGATTATCGGGACTTAAAGTTAACTTCATCGCTTGACCTTTTTGTATTTTACAAGGTATCACCCCTGCCTTTTCCCACGACGAAAGTTTAAAAATATAAGTTGAACAATCGCTAGGTTCATTAAATTTAGTATCGTTTTGGCCGATATAAGTATAATTATTATCTTTATCGATAACCACAGAATATATTCCACCACCTCCACATGCAGATGAATACTGTGAAGAGCAGATTTGGTATAACGGCTCCGTATCCACCAAATCACCCGGAATCGGCTTTTCTGCTTTCTCTCCTCCTATCACATTCCCATTATCATCTATACGAAGTGTCTTGCCTGAAGCCGTGGCTATTAATAGCCCTTTCCCTTCTTTATCCTTAGTGATACTTTTTACGCTTTCATTTATGCCATTCTTTGCTAAATCAATCTTCTCCCAATTAACGCCGTCCTTGGATTTATAAATAACATTCCGCCCTCCGAGGAATACTGCCCTGTCCTCGACATAAATTGAATCGAACTCCCAAGCGGGCTCTGGACATTTAGCCTCACTCCATGAGACCCCATTATTTTCAGTTTTAAATAATCGAAGCTGATTTTTTTCAGAATCGCTTGCAATAGCCATGAGAAAAGGTTTCGCATAGTTAGCGTAAGTAATTGCTCTAACACTGAGAGGCACTTTTTTAGCAGTCCTACCTTTCTCTTTTAGCGTTATATGTGGCAGTGTATTATCAATCCTGCTCCATGTTAGCCCGGCATCCTTACTGGAATATAATCCTTTTTCAGCTAACGCATAAAAAATTGACTTATTCTTGGGATTAATAAAAAAAATTCTTACACCCTCCTTGAGATTCACGATGTCCCAACTTAATCCTGAATCTTTTGATCTATATAACCCTTCACCAGATGTTAAAAATACTTCTCGATTATCGTGAGGATTAACAAAAATAAGCCCCTTTTTAACAGGTAACCCATTATCAATTTTTATCCACTCTTTCCCTCCATCAACAGTCTTTTCAATTGACCCGTTAGTTCTAACAACATATATGATTTTAGAGTCTGTTGGGTCAATTGATGCTGTTCTAATATCAGAAACTTTTTTGCCCCAAACATCACCCAAGGTATTGGATTTCATGTACAAGTTGTTTTGGTTAAATATATAAAGATTCCCATCTTTGTCTGAAAGAAATTTATTGCCCGGTAAATGATTGTTCTGCAACTGGTCTATTGGCGACGAAAATGTTAGAAGTGGAAAGAATAATATCAAAAAAATGGCTATAAAATGGCAGATTAATTTTCTCATAATTCGTCCCTTAATCAACCATTTATTGCTTTCCATGATTTTATGCAATCTCCTTCCAGCTATCCAAAATTATAATTCCTTAATTATAATTCCTTTGGTACCTTTCACTTTTTGATAAAGCCTTTTATCAGCAGTAACAAACTCAGCATCTAAACTCTTTGCCAGGGCAACATATACTGCATCATAAATAGATATTTGAAATTTGTAGGAGGTAGCTGCGGCATTTTTCAATAAAGTTATAGTCGGGACGATTATTTCCAGTCCCATTGCCGAAAAATTCTCAAGAACATCCTTGATATCGTTTTCCTCGCTTCCCTCTGAAAAGCGGATGGTATTTGCAAGTTCATAAAGGATCAAGTCCGGTTCTGCTAAATCATAATTACCATTAACAAAACCATCCCTTATCCCTAATGCCTTATCCGATTCCCTTTCATCCTTATACCACTTTACAATTACAGACGCATCAAGCACCTTCATCTGCCGTCTCTCCATTTTCGTATAAATTCTGTGCTATCCGAAGGTTTTAGTTTTTTAGTTAGCCTTTCTCTTATTCTATCTTGCTTTTTAACAATACGAATAAGTTCCTCTCTGTCACGCCACCTTGCACCAACCATCGGTTCCAATTGTTTTCTGATAAGTGTCTGTGTTTCATATTTTTCCACCATATGTCCCATAATATCAAATCTCCTTTATCCGAGCCCGTTCTTTAAACTTCAGAACCCTGCAAGAATCATAGGCAGCGGTCTTAATTCTCGTTTCAAAGGATCAAGCGACAGGCCAAGTGCCTCCAGTGTAAAAGCTCCAAGCAATTGACTGTCGCCTTCTTCGCCGAAGATTACATCCGCCCCACCGATCTTATCACCATATTTAAAAAGTGCAATACCTTTTTTGCGGACAATCTTTGTACCATTTGCCAATCTGAATTCCTGCTCTGCTAAAGGTTTAATTCCAAGTCTTTCTAAAATAGGCGTAGGAACTACTGAATAAATCGCGCCCGAGTCTATTAGAAACTCGACCTTTTCGGTTATCTCGGGGTTTGCAGGATTTCCTACCTCGATCTCTAATACAGTGAGTCCCATTATTGCCTCCTTTAACTTGCTCTCTGTTGTCTTGCTACAGAGATAACTTGTTGTTATTCCGGCCTGTCCGGAATTGTTCTTTTCCATGTCATTCCGCACTTGATGCGGAATCCAGTTCCTTTGTATAGTTCCCCTGTTTTCACATTGGCTGCGTCTGGATTCCCACTTTCGTGGGAATGACAGAACAGGAAACTATTTAAACTCCAACCGTTTCTTTCACCTTTACATCAACTATCACAATCGCCCCGGTCGGGCAAACTTTTATACATTCTCCGCATTTAACGCATCTTTTCCGTCTTATCTCAAACGGCTGATAACCGCTCTTGTATGTCTTTTTCTTTTCTCCGAGAACCGCGTTGTATTTACATGCATCGGCACAAAGACCGCAGATTGCGCAGTTCTCAGGGATAATCCTATATTCGATTAATGCAGTGCATTCTTTATCCCGGCATATGCCTTCTATATGTTCTTTATAAATATCGGTTCCCATCCATTCGAGGATGAACTGTGCCGAGTCTTTTCCCCTTTTGCATCTCGATGAAAGGAGCATCTCGTTCGCAATTCTTTTCAATGCAAAAAGGTCTGCTTCGGAACCTTGTCCTTCGGTAAGTTTTTTTAGCCTTATCCTTGCCTCATAACAGCCCATCTCGCAGGGAAAACATTTGCCGCACATGGGTCCCGCAAGGAATTCCTCTATGTAATAAAGAGCCTTATTGACAGGGCATTTTTTCATTGCCTCTGCCTCTTTCTTTATCTCTTCAACCTTTTTTTCTTTTTGTTCCGTCATTTCACCTCCAAAACACGTAATGCGTAACACGTAATGCGTGATGCGTAACTCAACTTATTAACCGTCTCAAAATTGAAATTATATTAAGCGGTCAATCTCCCCTCGCCCCTCTTAGCCAAAGAGGGGAACTTAATACCTCCCTTTGGCAAAGGGAGGTTAGGAGGGATTTTATAATAAATCAATGTTGTCACTATTATGATACCGTTAATATCTTCCCGTCACGTATCACGCATCACGCGTTACGTGTTGCTTTTTCTCCACTTTTACTGCTCCAACAGGGCATGCAAGATAACATGCCTTACATTTCGTGCAATAATCCTGATCTATTAAAAATGACCGCGACGTCTCTTTCACTGCATCGAATGCACATGCCTGTTTGCAGAGGCCGCAGAGTATACATTCATCGTTTTCGATCCTGAACATCCCGAGCCCGCTGCATACCTTTGCCCTGCAGTACTTATCATGGATATGTTCTTCATATTCTTCCCTGAAATATCTTATTGTAGTAAGCACCGGGTTTGGTGCAGCCTGTCCTAATCCGCATAACGCGGTCTGCTTTATGTCTTTACCGATCTTTTCAAGTCTTTCGATATCCCCTTCCTCGCCTTTACCGGATGTTATCCTTTCGAGTATCTGGAGCATCTGGTACGTGCCTATCCTGCAAGGAGGACACTTCCCGCAAGATTCCGACTGGCAGAATGAGAGGAAGTATTTTGCGACATCAACCATGCAGTTATCCTCATCCATAACAACCATACCGCCTGAGCCCATCATAGAACCGACCTTTGTCAGCGTATCGAAATCTACCGGGGTATCTATAAGGCCTTCAGGGATACACCCGCCTGACGGACCTCCGGTCTGTATGGCCTTGAATTTTTTACCACCCATGATCCCGCCGCCGATGTCGTAGATTATCTCTCTTAATGTTATCCCCATAGGAACTTCGACGAGACCGGTATTCACAACCTTTCCTGTTAAAGCGAAAACCTTTGTGCCCGGTGAGTTTTCAGTACCGATACTTCTAAACCAATCCGCACCCTTTTCTATTATGGGCGGAACACATGCATAACTCTCGATATTATTTAAGTTGCTCGGATAACCCCATGCACCTCCACCCGGCTCCGAAAGTCTCGGCGGTCTTGGCCTCGGGAACCCCCTTTCGCCTTCTATGGAGGCTATCAATGCAGTTGATTCTCCGCATACAAAGGCACCTGCACCCTCACGTATATCGAGCGTAAAATTAAATCCGCTGCCGAGGATATTTTTACCGAGCATTCCGAATTTCTCAGCCTGTTTTATCGCTATACCGAGATTTTTGACTGCGAGGGGATATTCATGCCTCACATAGATCATTCCGTATTCTGCGCCTATCGCATAGGCACAGAGAAGCATACCTTCTATAAGACTATGCGGGTCTCCTTCCATAACGGATCTGTCCATGAATGCGCCGGGATCGCCCTCGTCACCGTTGGCTATTACAAATTTAATCTTTCCCTGAGCCTTTTTGGTATGTCTCCATTTCTTGCCTGCCGGGAATCCGGCACCTCCGCGACCTCTCAGGTTTGCCTTATCAACCTCATCCAAAACCTGTTCGGGTGTCATTGAACTCAATGCCTTTGCCAAGGCCGAATAGCCTCCGACAGCAATATATTGATTAATGTTAAGCGGGTCTATCAGACCGTTATTTCTTAAGGCAATCCTTACCTGTTTCTTATAGAATGGGATGTCTGCCACATCAGGTACAGGGTCGGTAAGAAAGCTGTCTCTATAAAGACCCTGGCGATAAGGCATCCCGCCGATTACCGTATAGTTTATAAGCCACCTTACGTGTTCCGGTTTCACCTTCTGGTAAAAAATATCCTGAGGTTCTACCTTCAGCACCGGGCCTTTCTGACAAAATCCCTGACAGCCTGTTTTAACTACTTCAACTTTTAATCCTTTTTTACCCGTTTCTTCTTCGATAGCAGTTACTAATTTTGGTGTGCCCGAAGCTGTGCATGCCGTACCGCTGCATACCCTTATCCTCGGTGTATCGGGTTTAAACGTTTCCTCTTTGAGACGTTCTCTCAATATATTTAACTCATCTATAGTCTTTAATTTTTCCATTGTAACTCCATTATACTTTGTCATTCCGACTTGTTCGGAATCCTTCTTGTTTTTTCTCGTTCAAGTTGCGTTCTTCCAGAAGGATTCCCGACAAGCGGGAATGACACAAGAAAAATTTTTCTCAAAAATCCTTTCATTTTAAAATCTCCCCTAACCCCTCTTTGCCAAAGAGGGGAATAAACCCTGATCCTTCTTGATAAAGGGAAATATCTTTCCCCCTTTGGAAAAGGGGGATGAAGGGGGATTTTAAGAAAAATGTTTTTTTCACAAGTTTACTCATTTTGCATTTTGCACTCTCTTTATTATCCCGGTTACCTTTTTCGGATTTAGGTCTCCGACAACCTCTTCATTGACTGTAACGACCGGGGCTAATCCACAACAGCCGACACAACCGACGGTTTCGAGAGTCAAAGATAAATCAGGCGTGGTCTCACCTTCTTTTATCCCGAATGACTCCTCGATTTTCTCAAGCACCTTGTCAGAACCCCTAACATGACACGCAGTCCCGCTGCATACGCATACAACGTTCTTGCCCCTCAGCTTGAAATAAAAATGTTTATAGAAAGAGGCAGTGCTGTATACCTCTGCCAATGGTATCTCAAGCTTCTTTGAGAGAGACTTTAATACATCTTCCGGAAGGTAATTATATTCCTTTTGTATACTCTGAAAGGCATGTATGAGAACTCCTCTTTTTTTCTGGGTCTCGCCCAGCACATCCCTGACATTGCCTATCTTCTCATCTATATCAAGTTCTTCTACTTTCATTCAACCTCCAAAAACGTAACACGTGATGCGTAATGCGTAACAAGTTTTATGTCACGTGTCACGCGTTACGTGTCACGTCAGTATATTCCCAAATGCGGTTTTGCAGCTCTTTCGATCTCGCGTCTCGCAGCCATATCCATAAGGACGCGCTCTGTACCGAATCTGCCCGGCTCGTATTTCTTAAGCTTTAATGCCTCTCTGGCCTTATCTATATAGTCAATGGCCATTTCAAGTATTTTTTCCGGATCGGGTTCGAAGTGCAGTGCACCCTTAAACCTCTCGAACCATACCTCTGTCATTATCCTTGTGACCTCACTGCTTGCTCCAACCGGCGATTCTCCTCCGAATATAACCGGTACACCGGAAGCTGCAAAATAACACCCGATGGATATCGCCTTCTCGGTTATAAATTCGGGAGCTATACCCACAGCAGGCATACCGCCGATTTCATCAGAGAGCCCTCCTTCTGCAGCCATTGCAGTTGCAATGGTAAGTATCCTTGTGTTATCAACACACGAACCGAGATGAAGTATCGGTGGAATACCAATAGCTTCACACACCTCTCTCAGCCCGGGACCTGCGTTTTCGATTGCCATCTCAGGGGTTAAAAATCCCGCCGTAGCACATGACGCTGAACTGCAGCCGGTTGAAACCACAAGTACATCATTCTTTATTAATTCTGTTGCAAGAAATTTATGCACGCCTGTAGCAGGGAACCTCGGATTGTCGCATCCTGCCATACCTACAACACCGCGTACCCTTCCTGCCATAATAGCATCATTCAGCGGTCTGAAAGACGCCCTCCACTTTCCACCCTGCATATACTCTATATATTCCTGAGAGAAGCCTGCTATTACCGGGAATTTCTCGGTTATATGGCTTCCTTCTTTCTTTCTATTCGGAAAATTATTTATAGCTATTTTAACTATCTCTCTTGCAATTTCCTTTGCCCTGTGTTCGTCAAACTGTACGTGCTGTGCACCGGGCAGTCTTACTTTTTCTGATGTTGTCAGAACCTTTGTATGAAACTTTTTTGAAATTTCAGTCAGTGCCGGCATGATGCACTGAACATCTACGACCATAGCATCAATCAGCCCTGTCATGATGCCGAGTTCCTGATTTGTAAACCCTCCTGCTGTAGGGATACCGTGCCTCATCATAACCTCGTTGGCAGTACAACACATACCGCCAAGGTTTATTCCCTTTGCGCCCTTTGTCATGGCGTATGCCACCAGTTCAGGCTCGGATACCACATCTACTATTGTCTCGGCCAATGATGGTTCATGACCGTGTATAACTAAATTAACCTCTTCGTCCTTGAATATTCCCAAACTCGCCTCTGCTTTAATAGGCATCGGTGTTCCAAAGAGTATGTCCGTAATTTCTGTGGAAATCATACTGCCGCCCCAGCCGTTTGAAAGGGCGGTTCTGAGACCATGCGTCAGGAGTGAATCAGGGTCTGCATCCATGCCCATTGTCGTTCTGTCCAATGACTCGGCGATCTCCCTATCTATCCCTCTCGGTAAGATGCCCCATTTTTCCCATCTCTCCTGAGTCTTTTTGGGAGCCCTTTTAATAAAGTTAACCACGCCTCTCTGACGGCCAAAGTCCTCAAGCAACTTTATTGCTACATCCTTCGCTACATCATTAACAGGTCTTCCCTCAAATTCGATATTGAGGTATCCGGCAACTCTATAGAGCTTTTTTACATCCTTTATCTGAAAGTCTTTGGTATCTCCATTCGCTACTGCAAGAAGGGTAAATGCCATATCCCTTCCATGATCCCCATGACATGCCGTTCCGGCAGCTATCATTCTTACAAGATTCCTTGCTGCAACAACAGGAAGGGTTGCACCGCATACGCCTCTGGCCTCTTCCTCTGTATTTTTACCAACGAGCCGGCACGGTCCCATATGACAGACCTTGCAGCAAGCCCCTGTTTCGCCTATTGGACAGGGTTTAAGCCTTTCTGCCCTGGTAAAACAGGTCTCCAGATTGCGCGATTCAGCCCACTCAAGAACCTGTGCTGCCTCTTTATTTGCGGTCTTTACTACTTTATCCATCCTATCCTCCATATCAGTGATTAGTGTCTGTGGTCAGTGTCAGTTAAATATTTACTGACACGATTCACTGTCACTGACACTTTTTTTTATTATAACATTGGTTCCATCTCGAGTGCCGGATGTCCTACGCTCGTGAGGAACTCAAGGAGCTTTTCCGAATCCTCTGCAACGGATTCGTCGGCAATCTTATCGAGAAGGTCTGGAACCCCTTCATCGGCAGCCCTCTTGTTGAACTCTTCTTTTAAGCTCTCTTTAAGATTTTTCGTCATCCATACGATCCTTTTTATACCGCCGTCTCCATGAAGAAATTTTTTGCTTACAATAAAATTTCTACCGATACCCATAAAGCCCGGATTTTGTGTTCCGCCGCCTACGCTTCCTGCCAGTGTGGAAAATTTCATCCCTGCCGGAGTCATACCTGTGTGTCCTCTTTGAACGATCATAACGCCGTTTGCCTCCGGCACGATAGCTATAATGCACTCAAAACAACCGCAGGAGGTCATAGGGTTTTCCATTATTGTATAGAGGTTAAGCGTCTCTACAGCACCACCCGAGGCCTTTTTCAGGTAATCGTCTATACCGACGTATCTGCCGTATCTGTCATCTAAAAGATCGCCTTTTGGTATGGGCTGGTTCCCGCCTGTGGGGTCTATCTCAAAGGCTGCCTTACAATCGAGCCAGTTATATGCTCCGCAAAGCCCGAGTCTTTCAGGGCTTATTACACATACATGGCTCGGTGCAAATGACTGACAGAGCAGACATGAATAAAACGTATCAACTGCCTCGTCTACGAGCCCTCCGAGACGATGGTCGCGTTCCTTATACGCCTTTCTCGCATCTTCTTGTACGGCAAGCACATCCTTTTCATCCGTATAGATAGTCACCTGAACCTTGTCTACAATGGACTTAAACCTATGATGGGTCATTGTGTTCATAATAACCCCAAAATGTTCCAACGTAATTCCGTCTTTCTTTGCATTATGACTTATCCTCAACCAGTTAAGGTCGCGCTGTCCCATATGCCATAGTCCCTGTGCCTCATTTATATTGTGGTGTACTTTTCTTTCGATGATGGACTCAAAGTCTTTTTGCATCTTTCTTCCGGCTACATCAATAACAATACCGAGGGGCATCTGCCCGCCTTTTTCATATCTTGACTGCCAGTCCGTTCCAACAACGATCACCTTGTTATCCTCTATCTCATCAAGTTCCTTCATCCTGACCCATTCGAATGCAGGTGTTCTCTGCCCCCCGAATTCGATGAACATGTCCTCTTTCCTGATCCTTTCGCCCTCGAACGCAGGCCCGTAAGCTACAGGTATTGGAGGTTTTTCTATAGTAATTTTTAACCCTCTTACTTCTATGGATTTCTGAACAATTTTGTCATGGTCTAATTCTTTGTCAACTTCTTCATAAATACATACGCCCGTCGGATGAATAACCGGTATGTCTGTATCTGCAATAGCCGGGAATCCCATATTTATGGCTCCAGCTCCGGTTGTCCATATGATATCGTCGAGTTCACCGAGTACAAGGGCAAAGGCAAAGACCCTATCTTTCTGGTATTTAAGATGTTCTTTGTAATCTCCTGGCTTTTTGCCTCCGAATATAAGAGATGCCCTTACTGCCCAGTCGAGAGCATAAAGTGTATGTTCCGTGTCCGGCCCGAGTGGGACAATCCTTGTATCCCATCCGAGTTCAACACCTTTTCTTAAAAGTTGTTTTGTTGCGCTGTTACCGTTTACATTACCTGAGAGGAATGTCAAAATATTCTTTTCCTGAAGCTCTCTGATTATCTTTACTGCCGTATCATCATCCGGCGCAGCACCGATAACCGCTGCAAACCCCGGCATTGTTCCGTCAACAAGCTGGATACCTAAGTTCCTCTGAATAGTATCCGTAATGAATCCGTTATACACATACCCTGTCTCAGGGTCTTTTGCAGGCTCAAGTCCGGCGATATACCTGATGGCAAGTAGTATCTCTTCTGCAAAGAGCGTTGCCATGCCGGAGTCTAACGCCTCTCCGAGATATGGCTTCCATAAATACTCTTCCGGTTCTTCATGCAGTAACTCTTTTGCCATACCGAGTGCTACCTTCATATCGGCAAGCGTTTTTACGGGGAAGGCTGTCATTGCATATATCATGGGAAGATAGAATGCGGTATCAGGGAATTCAAAGGTGAAATCTTTACCTTTTTCGGCAATGGCCTTTTCAAGCATATCTTCAGCCTGCTTGACTAATGAATTAGCGCCCCTTATGGCAGCAGAGGCTATTAACTTAGACATCTTTACCTCCTAAATTACGTGATACGTAACGCGTGATGCGTAACACGTAAAAAATTTAAGTTTCGCATAATGCATCACCGCATCATGTATCTCGCTTTTTCAAATAATTTATTAGACCTAATGTCATCTGACGAATCTTATCAATCTCAAAAAGAATGGTTTCAGCCTTTAGATAATTTAATCTTTTTGCTAATAAGATTTGAGTTTCTAATTCAGCAATAGAGCCTAACGAAATATATAGAAACTGAATAAATTCTTTTCTGGAATTTCTTGCGGCCCCCTCTGCTATATTACTGGCAATGGATACCGCGGAACGCCTTATCTGAGACGTTAATCCGTAAACCTCTTCTCTGGGGAAATCTTTTGTCATGTACGTGCCTTCAAAAAAGCCGGCAGTCCGTTTGCTTCACGCGGGCCTACAGTAACCTTCCAGCCTTCTAATTTCTCTTCGATCGAACCGCTTATTATTGCAACGTATCCGGGAATTATCAATTCCCGATGTTTTACCTCATTTTCAATACCGCTTTCTTTTATAAAAGTTGCTATCTTTGATGCGGTGAACTTTCCCGCTGCCCATGCGGTCAATACGGATAGCCCCTCACAGTCCATTACGGCAAGCCTCGTTGGTATCTTGCTATTCTCGATTTCGCCCGACACTATAAAATATGTGAGTGAAAAATTAGTGGTTATTGTCAATGGCGACTCGGCTGTCGGTTCTCCAATCTTGTATATCTTTTGCTCCACCTGCATCGGAACCTGAGGATCGGTATAGATGTTCTGGCGGAGAGTGAACATTGCAAGGTTTTTCCATTTCTCGATACTGATTAGGACGAGTATCGAAGAAAATTTAGTTATCCCTACGGCTGCAATCAATGCCTCATAAAGGCTGTCTTCTCTTTGTACAAAATTAATAACCGGATAGCCGAGGGGTTTAAAGTTTTTCTTTATCGCAGCCCTTCTTATCAGCGTATTATTTTCGACGATATCCTTTGCCTTTCTTGCCCCGGAATCTATCACCATATCTTCAACGCCGAGCGACTTTATCTTCTCTGTTAAAGTAGATAGCTCGTCAAGCCCGTTCGCTACTACACCGAGTATTGCCTTTTCGGTCTTGGCAATGTTAGCCATTGCCTCTGCATTCGATGCATTTACGCCATATATAATCGGTCTTTTACCTGTAAATAATTTTACCGCAGCTTCGGCAGATGCAGGATCTGTTGTCGAGAGTATCACCGGTACACCTGATGCCTTCGATGAAATAAGTTTTGCTGCCGCCTCAAACTTGCCCTTATCTCCGGATGCATTTGTGAGTGCAATTGCGTCAACCCTGAGTTTCTGTCCCACACGGTCAATCTCGGATGTAAGCACTTCATCCAACTTTTTTGAGATATCGGATTCTGAAAGTGAATCTTTAAGTTCTATAGCCAAAGTACACGGATTTACGAATTTTTTATCGTGCCTGAAAAGCACGGTTTCCTCGCCCATCTTGACAGCCTTATCACCCGAACCAAAGGTAATCGGCCGTATAGGAGGTGCTGAAGCCTCTCCGAGTATCCTCTTTGCGTCTTCCGAAACGTCCGGACATAAATCGAGTGTAGCCTGCCTCTGTGCAAGTTTCATTGCAAAGGCAAGACAAGTTGGATGCCCGCATTTCTTGCAGTTTGTCTTAGGTAACAGTTTAAATATCTCAACGCCTGTCAAAGCCATGTCAAAAACCTCCAATTATCGTGATACGTAACACGTAATGCGTAATGCGTAACTTAACCTGTCACGCATCACGTGTCACGCGTTACGCGTTACGCGTTCAGTTCCTCAATCACTTTCCCTACTGCCTCAACCGCCTTAGGATGTCTCATAATAAGCAGTTCGGCTCCAGCCATCAGCAATGCAGTAGCAGTCATAGCCTCCCACGCAATGCCTCTTTCTTCGGCATTGCCCCATTGCGGCACATCCGATTCAGGCGCCTGCGTCTCTTTGATCTTCCATACATACATGCCGACGTCGGCAAGCATTGGAGGCTGCATTGTAAGATCGTTCTGGGTGAGTGCAGCAAGTCTTATCCTTTCCATAACGGAATATGTATATTCAAGCCCATAACCCAATGCAGAACACATAGGATCGGTTATAAGTCTTTCCTTATCAAAACCCATCTGGGTTATTAAAATATTAAGCTGCTTTGAAAGGTTTATATCGAGTTCCGACATGGCGATCAGCTTATGATTATTTGCCATTGCAGCGGCAGCAATGGTCTTGTAGTTAGCTTCCTGTGCCTTGCCTATTACACAATTTTTGTCTTTTGCAACCTCGGCAGCAGCGATTAAAACAGGGGCGTCTTTCTCGGCATGATTACTTCCGAGTATTATCAAAGGTATATTTATAGCAGCAAGCACGTCTTTTACAGTCTTTGCAGCGTCTTCAGGTGAACGATTCTCCCTGTCGGGATGGGTACCGAGAAGTCTTAAGGCAATTGCCTTTGCATTTAGGCTATCCTGACAGAATTTTGCCCATGTAACAGGATCGCCCGATACGCTGCTATACGGTTTCTGCACATTCTCGGGCCAGTCTGAAGGCGGGACATCCTGTATCTCATATGCAATTAATGGTTTATTTGGAACCGCACCCTCAAATGAATGAAAAGGAAGTACATTTTCACTGCCGAAACTTATCGCCTTATCACCCGTTCCAATATTTACGTTATAAACCTTCCCTGAGTAAGTCTCCTTTGGAGCAACAAAAGCCATCTTAACCTCCATTAATTCGTAATACGTGACACGTAATGCGTAATGCGTAAAACATAACTTATTTCCTGTCACGCGTCACGTGTTACGTGTTACGTCTTTTCACATTTCCAAATACGAATGTGCATAAAGGGTCTTACCCATTATCACATCAATTGTCTTTGTTATCTCTGCCATTTTTTCTGCATTATCAAGCGTTTTTCCGGATAGGACGTCATCAATCATCTTCTTTTCCTGAACGGCCTCTGCCATCTCGTGGGCATCGGCAATTGCCGCAGTCAAACCGGCGTTCAGCAGCATTACAAAATAGTGTTTATTCAGGATCGGTCTAAGCGTCTTAGGGCATCCGTTTGAGATATTGCTCAGACCAACAACGGTCTTCATCGGGGGATCGTTCATTTCCCTAAACATACTGATTGCGTTTATCACATGTCTTGCATGATCCTGAGAGGTCGCTATCTGAAGCACCAACGGATCAAGGTAGATATCTTCCAGAGGCAAACCATATTCCATTGCCCTTGCCATGATCTCTGCTGCAATCCCGGCACGTTCCTCAGCATCGGCGGGCAGACCGCCTTTTCCTACGGTTAATCCTATAACCTGTGCATTATATTTTGCCCCGAGTTCGAGAATAGGAAATCTTTCCGGGTCATTCGACGTCGAGTTTATCAGGGGTCTTCCCCATTGATTGTTATGGACCTTAAGCCCGGCCTCTATCGCATTTGCATTAGTTGTATCGAGGCATATCGGTAACGGCACTACTTCCTGTATCGTAGTGACCATCCACTGCATCAATTCCTCCCCACCGTCTTCCGCAGGCCCAATGTTTGCGTCAATCATACCGGAGCCTTCCTTCCACTGCCGGGTCGCAATCTCCTGTATCGGTCCCTTATCTTTTTTCATCATAGCCTCTCTGACCCTTTTGGCTATAATACTTAATTTCTCTCCTATTATCAGCATCCGGAAACCTCCTTATTTTAAACTGAGACTTTGCCCGTAAGACCGGAAATCGGGGGAAAGTTAAAAATGATAACATAAAATTATTGCTCAGGTAAACAGATTAAGGCAGGTTTAGTGATTTTTAATTTTTATGAATTTATAAGAAATTCTATGGCTATACCTTAGTTCATTCATTCACGAACGTATGTATAATGCATCCACCTCTGAATCATAAGTTATTCTCATTTACGCTTCCTAACCTGCTGTGGCTAAGATGAGCTTCTTTGTTGGAATACTATTAATCTCCAATTCAGAAAGACTAAGAATTTTACTTGCATGGTCTATATCTATACCCACAATATTGTTATTTTCATCAAAATCTACTACTATGCCCGGCGCAATTTCCAGAGAGTCCTTGCTTGTTTTTTCGCTAAGGTCAATATAAAGGGAATCTGTGTCATCGTAATATTTCATCTTCATAACCTTCTCCTCCTTCTTTACGGTTTAAATCCTCTATCAAGAAAAGCATTATGTATCGTAATGCCATCCTCAAGAGTAACAACCCTAATGTACTTATTTCCCATTTCTTCTATTTTACCCCAAAACCTTATTCTTCCGTTAGGTTGAGCTTCTTTTTTCAATGGATTCTCGATTGTCCTTCTACACATCTCAATTGTGAGATAAGGTCTTTTTCTCAAAATCTCATTTCTAAAATAGGGCGTTGTGTTTTCCATCTGTATCGCCTTGCCTGAATGTTTTAACCTCAAAAAGAATTTCCATTGCCTAAAGTTTACCTTAATGCCCTCGATAATCTCAATCGCTGATTGAAGGGTGATACCTTCTGCTATATTTTTTTACTTCCTGAAAGTCGCACTTTTCAAATAATTGAAAATAGTGTAAGTTATTACAAGGGACCAAATAAAGAAATAAAGGGGACGGTTCTATTTAATTGATAAGGGGTGCGAAATGGTAGGAAAAAGAAATAAATAGTAGAGTAGAGAACTTGCGTAGTAGAGAACGCCCTATCTCCAATTCCCCCTCGTCAAACCGGACGTTCAGTTTTCCCGAAGACGGCTTTCCCATTATCTTCATCCATCGGCTTTCACAGTTTGCTCCTGTTTGGCCTTCTGGTATAGTTTCTTCCGAAGTTCCCGAATCTCTGGAGTGCCCAGTCCGCCTGAGGCGGACAATCTCCTTCCCTTCCTTTCTTCAGAAACATGATTAAGGTATTGCCCCTTCCCTCTCCCAAAGTTATGTTGTCTTTGAGATTCTGTCGGTACTATGGGCAACTCCGACTCCCTTACAAACCCGATGGAATTTCGTCTCCTTATATCCACCGGTTGCTGCCCTGCACAGCATCTGCAAGGGTCTCCCGTGCTACTCCATATGGCTTCCCTTACGTGTCGCCCTTGCTACCCCGAGAGTCCACCTGTCGGTTATAACAGTTTTGGTTAGGACAGGTGTTTCAGCCTTCCCCATCGGTTCACTGGATCGGCAACTCTTATAGGTTAACGAAGCTACATTTGGGTTCGCTCTCGCTGCAACCCGCAAGTTTGCTCGGCTCTCTTTCAGAGCCTTTGTTAGAGAACTTGACGCTTCGGGTTACCCCTTGCGCCTCCCTCAAGCTACGTGGGTGAACTGCCGAATTCCCACGGTCGGACTTTAACCGACAAGTCATATGTTATACACGGCATACGAACCGTCCCAATATTTACATATATTTTCTGAATAGAACTATTCTCTATATTCGTTTTTGTCATCTTAGCACAAACTATTTTTCCATATTTGCATTATTAAGAGCATTCTTGACCGCATCCCTAATCTCAGGATTTCCATCGTTGCTGGCTTGAGTTAAGTAAGAAAATGCCCGATTACCTCCTATTTTGCTCAATGCCTTCGCAGATGCAATTCTATGCCCGCCATATGCCACTTCTATCGGATACGGGTTAAATTGCTTAGTACGAGAAAAAGGATTTTTAGGACGGTAACCAGTAATAGGATTCCCTTCATATATGCCTCCCTGTTCTACCTCAAAAATGTCATAATACGCAAAATGAATATTTTCTGACTTCAATATCTGACCAAGCGGCTCAACAGCCTTTTGATCACCCATCTCCCCCAATGTCTCTATTATAATTTCCAGAGACCCCGCTACTTCTGCAATTGACAATAAATCCTTATTATTAACTTTGCTTGTTTTGATTGTTTTAATTTCTCTTTGCAGTTCGTTAAGAAGAGGTTCAATAGAATTAGTGCCATTAATTTTTTTTAAAGCTACTACCGCAGCAACTCTCACGCAAGGATTGTTATCTTCTAAAGCAAGGATAAGCGGATTGATTGATTTAGAATCTTTGAACTTAGGCAATATGCCAGTAGCAATACATCTAATCGTGCCATCTTCGTCCTGTGTGAGAGAAAGAAAATCATTGAGACTTAGTGGATCATTCATTTGTGCAAGTCTCTTTTCTAATTTTAAGGCGACAGAAAATTTCTTGACCCTAAAATCCTAAACATAACATTTACCTCCTATAGCTAACCATACTTATTTCTTCATCAATACTATCTCCCGATGCTCTCCAAAAAGATAACCGACAATACCGTCTTTTTCTTAATTTTCGTATAACGAAGACGTAACCCGTTTATCGGGTTGACGGACTGGTTGGACAGTCTCGCATATATATTCTATTTTCTGCATCGCTCAAAAAGTAGTCCCCTTTGATTGTACAGATACTAAATTAATAACCGCTCGGTACTGCACCCGTTTTTAGATTATTAATGTTATTAAAAGGTCTATTATCTACATAACCTTTCGAGTTAGAATCCCAATTTTTTGTTGCTGTTGATGTCCCTGAAAAGGAACCATCTCCTGCATGAGTACATTTGTCGATATTATACCAACCCCAAACACCCTCAAGATTCATTGTCATTTCACCGCACTTGTTCTGTCCCGTGAATGTACCACTAGCATACCCATCGGGTTGATTGCTGCATTCTGTCATATAAGTTGGGATTTGCCAACTACCTGAAACCCAACCAGGAAATAATGTTGAGAGATATCCAATTGTTCCTTCATATTCTGAAACTCTATTGTCGATAGAACTTGAATCTGAAACTCCACTAAATCTTGCATAGGTTTTATAATCTTCAGAGCTAAAATGGAACACTTTCTGAGTGGAATAAGTATCTTCACACTTTCCCTCGAAACAGCTCGTTCCTGTCATTTCGATTATCCAGTCGCCTGTAATTTCATTGCAATTAGTAGCATGAAAATAACCGCCTTTTGCTAATTTAAATTCATCACGGCAATTTTCCCCCAAGCCCCTACCGCCTTCAGCACGAGCACACAAGTCATGGTTAAAACACTCCTGAGTAAATCTTTGAATTCCGGCGTAATTACCCAAGAGATTATCTCCAATGCTTGAGCATTTGTCTCCACATCGCCCATAACAATATCCAGACTCGCAAGGGCCAATTGTTTCTGTACATGTGCAAGTCATTGTGCTCTCATCAAAACTACAATTTTCATATTTTCCACAGAGTGAACTATCAGACAGTGTAAATGTTGCGGTATAAGATTCGCCTATTTCTTTACACAGCGATGTCCATGTTGTTGATTGGGTATCTATGCTCGATATGTCTATAAATTCATTAGGTGGATAGTCCCCAAGCAGATTAAGAGTACTTAGCAAGGCATCAACAACTTTGGACATACTGAAGGTTTGGAAATGCAATAGAAGGTTATAATTTAAAATTTGAAAAGTGTGTAAGTCCTCCTTTGTTAGTCTTACAAGTTTGCCGTTTTCTAACGAAATAAATTTTATATCGAATGTTTCGTCCTTGTAGTTGATTTTAGCAATCAGTTGTTTTTTATCTTTTAACCGAATATCAACCATAACATAACCATAACCATCTTTCTCCAAAACAGAAGAAAAGCTTACACCCAAATCGGAATGTGCTCCAGCAATTTTTTCTTCTGATTTGGCTGAAAAATATAATTTATCAGCGTTATCCGTTACATTCTGCAAGTCTTGAGCATTCGCAATAACAGACAAGGTTAAAATACAAACTAAAACCACAAACTCTATTTTCCATCTTAACATTGCTATTTACCTCCTTGTTTAGTTCAACGCGGCGCTGAGCGGCCCCCCCCCAAGGGCATAGGTGTTAAGTTAAGGAATTAGAAAAAGTGGTCATTTGGCCACTTTTTTTCTTGACTAAAACCGATAGCATCAGTTATGCTATCGGTATAAGGAGGCTGACCATATGAAAACAAAGAAAAACGTTGAGCAGTTAAGGCAAAAGTTATTAGGTCTCGGGCCGGTTCTGCCCGGCAGTATCTCTGAACAATGGAACATCTGCGGAACACCGGGGTGCAAATGTAAAGACACTGTAAATCCAAAAAAGCACGGTCCATATTATCAGCTTAGTTTCAGTGTCGGAGGCCACAGTTCATCTATGTTTATAAAGAAAGAAGATGTTGCGGAGGTCCGCAGGCGGGTGAAACGCTATCAAGAGTTCAAGAAACTGACCATCGAGTTAATACGGGCTTATGTGGATTTAGTACGTTCAGAGGGATTAAGGAGGGGTAGGCATGATAGATAACCTGATGGCGGTCTTTAAAAAAAACTCTTGATGAGTGGGCACGGCGGACAGGTTTTATAAAGAGGCAGAAAGTTCTAAAAGCTTTTGATTTTCTCGTACTTATGACTGTAGGACAGTTGGGAATGAAACATCCATCTTTGGCCGGTATGGTTGAGGCCATTAGGGTCTCACTGAGCAGAGAAGCAATGCATTACAGATTTACCGAGAATGCAGTTGCATTCATGAAAACATGCGTGGAGTTTGTTCTTACGCAAAAGGTATCCACAATGGCCCAGCTTCAAACAAGTTTGCTGAAGCATTTTAAACGCATTCTGATTTTTGACAGCACAAGCTGGGATATAAGTCCTAAACTTAAAGATGTTCTACCGGGTTCCGGAGGCGAAGCATCGGATGCAAACTGCAAGATGCAGGTCTGCTATGAGTATAAGCGGGGACAACTGAGTTTTTTTGAACTGACATCGGGGATTACACCTGACGGCGCATATACTGCACATCTGCCCGGACATCTGCAACGAGGAGATTTAATTCTGTTTGATCTTGGATATTTCAACTTGAATACTTTCTTTGAGATTAACGCTATGGGCGCTTATTTCATTAGCCGTCTGTCTTTGGGAATTGGGCTGTTTAATCCATTATCATGTTTGCCTCTTGATCTGTACGGCATACTGAAGAAACTCAAGGGGAACGTTCATCAAATGGATGTTATTGTGGGTAGCAATAAGAAGACACAGGTTATCAGCAGGCTTGTATGTCTGAGGGTAAGCCCTAAAATAGCAGAACAGAGACGAAGGAAGTTAAGAAAAAACTCACAAAAGAAAGGGCGTACTCCCAGTCAGTATCATTTATCGCTGGCAGACTGGACACTGATGATAACTAATGTCCCGTCAAAATGGGTTCCGGCTGAAATGGTCAGAATTTTTTACATGCTCAGATGGCAGATTGAATTGTTGTTTAAGCAACTCAAGACAGTATTATGTATTCATAAATCCAATACCGGCAGGGAAAACAGGCTGCGCTGTGAAATATACGGCAAGCTAATTGTGGCAATACTAATTCATAGGGTGCATGCAGAGATAAATATAAGGCTTTGGAACAACAACAAAAAACAACTCAGTATAGAAAAGCTATATAAAAGAATTCAGGAGCGGGCATTTATCATCCTTGACCTGCTCCTAATATCGCTCCAAAAAGCCATAGACTATTTACGCACTGAAATTCCCCGATTAATAAATAGTTGCCTGAAATCCAGTCAGCAATCACGACGATCGACTCTTGAAATAATCGAATGCGGCTCGCTGTATCCAAAAAAACCTATCATGCTCTATACACCTTAACTTAACACCTATG
>JACQXD010000140.1 GCA_016208875.1 Nitrospirota bacterium | reverse complement strand
GAGATTATCCTCGCAACGAATCCGAACACAAAAGGCGAGATGACGGCACAGTATATAAAAGATGTTTTGAAGCCGTTTGATGTTAGGGTTACAAGAATCGCATACGGCCTTCCCATCGGAAGCGATATAGAGTTCGCAGACGAGGTGACCCTCAGCAAGGCAATAGAGGGAAGAAGAGAGATGTAGAAAACTTTGCCAGGCAGTTAAATCTTAGTCCGATCCATCAACTTCCCTATAATTTGCTCACTCATTCTCCACTATTATTCTCCATGATTGCCGTTGTTTTGTGATAAAATGGTTAATCCCTTCATCGGTATTATTTATGAACAAAGGAATAAAGATCACCGTATCTGTTGAATCCGATCCGGCAAATAACCGCCGGGGAATCCTGTTTGACGGATGGTTAAAAGCGGCGTTCCTTTTGTGCTTGGCTGGGATATCGGGTCATTGCAGACTGCCCTAAAAGACAAAAGCGAGGAATACAGACAGACTTACATAGCCGAACTCATTGCCGGGACTCACGGAAAGGACTTTTTCGATTTCATGAAAAGTGCGTCTGTTTATAGAAGGCCGGTTGATGAAACAGCCTTTAAAAAATTGGGAGGCCCGGAGCTTCTCGAAAAGGGCGTCAGCCTCACGCTCTTTGAAAAAGAGCATATCACAGGGCATGAACCTGTTTATTGGGTCAATCCCATAATCCGGGATTCAGAGTTTGCAACGCTTTCTATTGATGAACAAAGGTATATGCACAGGATTGCATATGAATGGTATGACAAAAAGTTGTCAGATATTCTTGACTACAATTACATGGCAGAGGCGGTTTATCATGCGATGTCATACGACGAAAACATTCGTGGAGCAGCGAAGCATGCTATCCCGCTCGGCAACTATTATGGCGACATACTTTTATATTTGGATAAGATGCGGGTTTTACAGGACATTGCAGATAGTATTACCGATGAAGTAAAGGAAGATGCGATAAAGGAAAAGGATGAGAATATTCCGATATTATTAAACAACCTCGGCAGGGCATGGAAAGATTTAGGGGACGCCAAAAAGGCGATTGAGTATTACACCAAGTCCCTTGAGATATTTATAAAGTTTTATGGCCCGGAACATCCATCAACAAAAAGAGTACAGAAAAATCTCGATATTCTGAAAAAGCAGTGAGAAAAAGGAACGGGTAAATTCTCCATATACCCTTAAAAAATTCAGCTTACCTTTTCTCCACAATTTTATCACCCCCGATTTTTTAAAATAGCACTTGGACTTATTAAATGCAACTATATTTCAGTTGCTATTCTATTCAAAAGCGGTACTCCTGTCGCTACTTCCCAGTAACCATTCAGAAGCTGTGAAAAAATAACCCCTCCCTGCCTACCGGCAGGCACGGCTAACCTCCCCTTACCTTAAGGGGAGGAATAAGAACCCCCTCTTAAGTTAAGAGGGGGCGAGGGGGAGTTATGTTCCCAGCCTTCAGTGAAGGATTACCATTTCCCCCTATTTCTTTATTGACATTTTCTATGAATTATTATAGTTTATTGTTTAAGAAACTTTGCAACTATGGAGGTAAAAATGAAAGGACTAATTGTATATTCGCTGATAGCCTTTGCGTTTCCCATAGAGGTCATTGTATATAGAGAAGATGGTATGGTAAAAGTCGCAACTCTTGACGAGATGTACAGGATGAAGGTCTATTTTGAAGACGCGGGTAAATGGGCTTTCATGAAAAATATGGGTATGCCCGGTGCAATTGAAAAAGAGATAACCGAAATGGCCGTTTCAAAGTTAAAATAACCTGCAAATTAACCTTAAACGTTGCATAATAATGTGGACATTGAATATATAAAATCCCTCCTGCCCTCCCTTTGCCAATGGAGGACTAATCCCCCTCTGACAAAGAGGGGCGGGGACCTGCCTATCGGAAGCGACATCGAATTCGCAGACGAGGTAACCTTGAGCAAGGCAATCGAGGGAAGAAGGGAGATGTAGGGGTTTTATTTTGCAGAAGAAAGGTCTTTAATCTTCGTGAGAATTAACTTCTCTTTGTCTGAAGTTTGATAACAAGCTTAGCATCAAGTACATCTGCAATCTTTCTTAACGTTTCAACAGTGGCTTTTTTAAACGCACCTCTTTCAAGTCTTGATACTGCAGGCTGTTTTGTGCCGACCCTTTTAGCAAGCTCAGCCTGTGTCAACCCTGCCTTTTCCCTTGCCTTTATCAGGCTCTCTAAAAGCTCAAACTCCATGTCAAGATCATCCCAAGCCTTTCTAAATGCAGAGTCCTTCATGCTCTCGTCTAAATGTTTTTTAAATGTTCCTTTTATCATAATCACCTCCTGATATTTATATAATCGCTCATTCTTTTTTCTGCGATCTCTATTTCTCTCTCAGGTGTTTTCTCAGTCTTCTTGATAAAACCATGCAATAGGATGAATCGCCGTTCCGTATATGTAAAATATAAAATTCTGATTGCTCCCTGACTGTCTTTAATTCTCAATTCCCTTATCTTACCTTTATGTCGGGTATAAGGTTCTTTGAGTAAAACTCCATGCTATGTTAAGAACTCAATT
>JACQXD010000139.1 GCA_016208875.1 Nitrospirota bacterium | reverse complement strand
ACAGAGGAGATTCCGAGATGGGCTTATCTTTTCACTCAATTCAGGGTAATTGTCACATACATAAGATTATTGTCTTTGCCGTTAAACCAGAATCTTGATTACGACTATCCGGTATATAATTCATTCTTTGAACCGCAGGTACTTTTATCATTCCTTGTTTTGCTTTCTATATTTGTGCTTGTGGCCTATTTGTTTTACCGGTCACGATGCACGATACACGCTTCACGATTCACGATACATGATACACGCATTACGCATCACGTGTCACGTCTTATTGCCTTTGGCATCGTCTGGTTTTTTCTAACCCTTTCCGTCGAATCAAGCATTATTCCGATAAGAGATGTAATCTTTGAACATAGGCTCTATCTGCCGTCAATTGGTTTTATCATAGCCTTCAGCATAATTCTGTTTTATTACACATCACGTATTGCCCATCACGTGTTACGCGTTACGCGTTACGGGTTCCCTTTACTACTGACTACTGTTGTTATTGTTCTTTCAGTTGCTGCTTATCAAAGGAATACTGTATGGAAAAATAATATTACCCTTTGGGAAGATGTGGTAAAAAAAACTCCTTATAAGGCACGACCATATAATGAACTTGGATTAGCATATATGGATAAAGGCAACCCTCTTGAAGCTATTTCATATTTTGAAAAGGCATTAGCAATAAAATCGGATCTGGCCTTGGTTCATTCTAACATTGGGAATGCCTTTGATGAACTCAATTATACCGACTTAGCCATAATAGAATATAAAAAAGCCATTGAAATAAACCCAGATTTTGAAACAGCTCATTACAATTTAGGGAGGGCTTATTATAAGAAAAAAATGTTTGAGGAAGCTTCCGAGGAATTTAAAATTGCTATTTCCCTAAATCCATTTAATCATGATGCTAAACAAAATTTAAAACTTTCTGAAAATATTTTAAAATAGTCCAGAGGCAAAAAAAAATGACAACAGATGAAGAAACAACTTTAATCGGCAAAATTGAGGAATACAAACTGATGGTTGCAGTGCGCACCGATACCCCTGACAAGGCTTATCAGGCAGCCGAGGCGTGTATAAAAGGAGGGATCAGATTTGTAGAAATTACATTCTCCGTTCCTGATGCGGAGGAAGTAATAAAAAAATTAAGTAAAGATAAGAGGGTTACAGTCGGTGCAGGGACAGTCCTGAGCATCGGGGATGTAAAAAAGGCACTGAAGGCAGGTGCCGGATACATTGTCAGCCCTAACTGTGATGAAAAGGTAATAAAGTTTACCAAAAAAGAAGGGGCTGTATCCATTCCCGGAGCGTGTACACCTACAGAAATATATAACGCCTATAAAGCAGGCGGCGATATTATAAAGCTTTTTCCCTTTGTCCAGATAGGAGGTCTGGATTTCCTGAAAGAGATAAGGGGACCTCTACCTTTCGTAAGATATCTGTTGAGCGGCGGCCTGAACCTGGATAATATTCAAAAATATCTCGATGCCCGTCCTTCCTGCATTCTTGCCGGCTCTTCGATAATAAAACGTGAACTTGTTACGGCTGAGGATTGGCATGGAATTACGGCAATTGCAAAAAAGTTTGTCGAAAAGATAAGTGAGTCTCTCGCGTAAATATCAAAAAATTGTGTATAATTCAATATTACCTTCGTGTGAAGCCACATGTATGGAATAATTTTTTGGAGGTTATTAATAGATGTATCGTTCCCAGATTAAGGTTCTGGATTGTACCGTCCGGGACGGAGGTTTGATCAATAAATGGCAATTCAGCGATGATTTTGTAAGAAAAATTTTTATGGCACTTTCGCGCGCCGGTGTCGACTATATGGAGATAGGGTATAAATCCTCGGAGAAATATTTTTCAAGGAGTGAAAATGGCGACTGGAAATTTTGCACGGAAGATGATCTGAAAAAGATCGTTGGAAATTTCGATACCAACAAGATGAAACTCTCGGCAATGGCCGACATAGGGCGGATCGATTTTGAAGATATACCTCCCAAAAAAGACAGCGTCCTTGACATGATAAGGGTTGCCTGTTATGCGCATGAGGTGGATAAAGGCATAAACCTGGCACATCACTGTATGGATAAGGGTTACGAGGTGACGATAAACCTCATGGCGGTGTCTAAGGTTCTGGAAAAAGACCTTGACGATGCTCTTGAAGATCTTGCTAAAAGTCAGGTGCCGGTTATTTATCTCGTAGACAGTTTTGGAGCCATGTATTCGGAACAGATCCATTTTCTCGCAAAGAAATATTTCAAGTCGCTGCCCGGAAAGGAACTCGGCATACATACCCACAATAACCAACAGTTGGCCTTTGCCAATACGATAGAGGCAATTATCGCGGGGATAAATCGGATAGATGCAACCCTGTACGGCATGGGCCGGGGGGCAGGCAATTGTCCTCTGGAACTTCTGCTTAATTTTCTGAAGAATCCCAAGTTCGATATCAGGCCGATCCTTGAGATAATACAGGAATTATTGATCCCTATGAAAGAGGAGGTCGAGTGGGGATATCATATACCGTATATGATTACCGGCATATTGAACGAGCATCCGAGAAGCGGGATGAAGATAATGGCGTCCAAAAAATTGCCGAATCTCAAGCAGTTTTATGAAGACCTCCGCGACGGTACACCTCTGGAATAAAAACTGTAGGCGTCAGTAGAAAAACGCCATCAAGAGTAGAAATAACATCCCTTTTAAAACCTCTGTCCAACCGGTAACGCTTAACCTTGCCTTGTAGAGCGTAATGGAAAAAATAAGGTTATCGATGAGCGGCAAGAGAAGGATAATGGGCACATTTAGAAGGTGATAGACTATAGAGGCAAACGCAAGGTAGACAACCATCAACTCCCTGTAAAATTTTTTCCTTGTGAGCTGTATCCTCACCTTGAAAACTCCTGCAGTGAAAAAAACCGCAACTGTAATGAAGAGTTTCGTGTCTATATCGCCGGATACTGCGTATTTAGCAATCAGTGTGGACATGCTCAGGATAGTAAAACCCGATATCTCTGTGAGAAGGGCATGCTCTCCCTTGAACTTAAGTAAAAAGACATATACTAAGGGGAATATTGCAAAAGGGAGCAATCTCCCGACATCGTTTTTTATCAGGGGAAGGAGTATCAGGGTTGCTGTCGTGACCTGAATGAGAAAAACGGTTAATGACTTAGCCCTGTCCGCAGCACTTCTCAGCCATAGGGTGAATGCCTGCTTTGAATTTATATAAAGGGAGATAGCGATATAGGCAGCCGGGATATTAAGATCGAATCCGTTCTCCCCTAAAAGTCCGGCAACAAATGAGAGGGTCATTACACCCCATGAGCCATATTCCCTGAGCATGTACCTCTTCATGCATATATCTTCTCAGAAAAATACCTTTGTGGGAATGAGCTAAATCATATCCCTGTTTTTTATGCCTACCGGGAATCGCTGGTTTTCTCCCGGTGATTGACGCTCTAAAGCGGCTGTGATAACATATTTTATGCCTCTCTTTAGTTATGAAGCTATCGATAGTAACGGAAAAAAAATCAGGGAATCTCTCGATGCAATAAATGAAGATGCTATAAAATCCGACCTCCTCGGAAGGGGATTAAGACCCTTAAGCATAAAGCCTGTCGAGACCAGAAATCTGTTCCTTTTTGAGAGAATAACCCAGAAAGACCTTCTGACATTCACCCAGGAACTCGGTAGTCTCCTCGAATCCGGGCTTCCTGTCGACAGGGCTTTATACGTACTCTCGGAGTCTTCGGAAAAGAAGGCATTCAGAACGATAATCAGAGAGGTTTATATCGATATTCAGCGAGGCCAGTCCCTGTCCCAGTCGCTTTCGAGAAGAAAGATATTCCCGAAACTTTATGTAAATATGATAAAGGCGGGTGAGGTCGGAGGAATACTCGAATCTGTCATAAAAAGACTTGCATCATTCCTTGAGACCTCCGTAACATTTAAAGAAGAGATGACCTCTGCCCTCGTATATCCGATCCTTCTCACAATCGTCGGCGGGCTTGCAGTTGTGTTTCTAATGCTCTATGTTATTCCGAAATTCGCCACGATATTCTCCGACATGGGACAATCACTGCCTCTGCCGACGGTTATTCTTCTTAATATAAGCACCGGTTTTATCTCATACTGGTGGGTTGCAGCAGGGGTTCTTATTACAGCAGCGGTTGCTATGAGAAGCTATTCCATGACGTCTGAGGGAAGGGTATTTATCGATAATATCAAATTAAAGCTACCGATAATAAAACGGCTTCATATGAAACTTATAATTGCCAGGTTTTCGAGGACCCTCGGAACCCTGCTTCAGAGCGGTGTCCCGATCCTTGAGGCGATAGGAATATCGAGGTCGGTCGTAGGTAATGAGATTATCGCAGGCCGCCTGCAGACGATCGAGGAAGGGGTAAAGAAAGGGCAGGGTATAGCAAAACCGTTAAAAGAAAGTGCGGTATTTCCTCCGGTGGTTGTTCAAATGGCTCTCGTGGGTGAAGAGGCAGGAAAGCTGGATGATACGTTTCTACTTATTGCCGACAGGTTTGAAGTCGAGAGCAGAAGCCTTATCAAGAGAGTAGTAAGCCTGTTTGAGCCCCTGCTGATAGTGTTTATGGGCTTGATAGTAGGGTTTATAGTTATCTCGATACTCCTCGCAATATTCAGCATAAATGAGATGCCGATGTGAACGCATTTCGATTGTAGTACCTTAGTTTTCTTTTTTCTTGAAGCCCTTTCCCATAGATGATTACCTGTTTTGCAGCCTTTATGATAAAATAATTTTACAAGTAAAGTCTTGAAATCATCAAAACCGGAGGAGAGATGTCTAATAAAGAGAGACTATTCGGGAACGACGAGAAAGGTTTTACCTTAATAGAACTATTGGTCGTTATAGTAATCTTAGGACTTTTGGCAGGTATAGTCCTTCCAAAGTATATGGCACGTGAAAAGAAAGGGAGAATGGCTGCTGCGAGAACTCAGGTAGAACTTCTCGGTCATGCACTCGACCAGTTCAGGCTCGACACCGGCAGATACCCTACTACATCGGAGGGTCTAAATTCACTGGTAACCAATCCCGGGGCGGAAGGATGGGACGGCTCTTATCTAAAAAAGGCCGTACCTAATGATCCGTGGGGAAAACCGTATGTCTATCAATCACCCGGCCAGCATAGCGACTATGACCTGTATTCATATGGTGCAGACGGTGCGGCCGGAGGAGAGGGAGAAAATAAAGATATTGCAAGCTGGGAATAAAGGACTTACCCCTCACAAATATCATTGTGCGGGGTTTACACTTCTCGAATTAATAGTCGTCATATTTATTGTAGGCATCTCCGTGTCGATCGTTGTCGTTTTCGTAGGTAAGGCACACGAGAAAGCAGCCTTTAGAGAGACCTCAAAAAAAATATACATTATCTTAAAGCACGCCAGGGAATTGGCCCTGATGGAAAAGACCACGGTTATCTTCAAGATAGACGAAGGCGGCAATTCTTTCTGGACGGAAAGAGACGGGGCTGTTTACGGCCGTGTACAGAAAATGCCCAAACGCGTACACATCAAAGGAGAGTCGATAATGTTTTTCCCGAAAGGGAATAGTTCGGGCGGACGTATATTAATAGAAGACTCAAAAGAAAGAAGGTATTATATTGAAGTCGATCCCGTTCTCGGAACCCCAAAGGTCAAGGGGATTTAGTCTCTTAGAGGTGATGGTAGCAGTAAGCATCCTGAGTATCGCTGTGGTTGCTCTTTTCCAGTTATTCTCGATCAGCCTGAACACATTTAAAAAATCAGAGAACTATTCAAGGGCACTGATCTATGCCCGTTCATTAATGGATGCGGCCTATGCCCTGCCTGAATTATCCGATACCTCGGAATCATTTACCTTTGAAAACGGATTCAGCGGTATTAGAACGGTGAGTCTTAGATCATTCTTAGAAGAAGAAAAAATAAAGGTATACGAAGCAGAGGGGATTCGTACTGATAGAGCTAATCATCGCTATCGCCCTCTCTGCCGTAATCGTTGCAATACTCCTTGTAGCTATGAGACTCGGATATCGTTCACAGGAAAAGAGTATCTGGAGGGATGAGGGTTCACAGAAGATGAGGATCATATGCGACAGGATAACGTGGCTTTTAAGAGGGGCATATCCATATCTTGTTTCAAAACCCGAAGGTAAAACTATTTATTTTTCAGGTCGATCATACAGCGTAGGGTTTGTTACAACCAGCGTAGATCCTCACACCCCGGGCATCGAAGACAGACCCGGGTTAAAATGGGTTCAGATTTTTTCAGATTACGAGGGACTGAAGGTCAGGGAAAAGATATATTTTTCGGAAGACGTGTTCGATAATATCGGAGGCAACATCTATCTTATCGATCCTTCGGTGGATAGGATCGAATTCGAATATTTTGACGTTAACAGAAAGGAAAAGACCGAAAAATGGGTGTACGAATGGGACCCAAAAGATAAAGATTATATCCCTGCTGCCGTAAAGGTAAGGATCGAATTCAGGCACGACGGTGTAAGATTCGAGGTGCCTGAGTTTGTTGTGAGACTGGCTGCCTATTAGCGGGGTTTACTTTTGGCCGGGGATAAAATAAAATATATCAAAGCATATAACTTCTATGATAAGGAGGTAAGGGATGGAAGAATCTTTAAATGAGAAACAGCCGGATATTCAGGAAGAACCTGCTGTTCACGAAGAAAAAGAATTAACGGGTATCAAGGGATTTTTTAAAAAAAACTGGCCGGTAATGTTCCTGGTAGCCTTTATCATGTATGTTATTCTTCTCGGGATCGGGGTTACGGCAGAGATATTCAAGATACAGTGGATACTTGACTGGTGGATATGGAAGGCTCCGAGCAGATAATACCGGATTAATTCAGTATTATCACCTTAACACAGGAAACATCCTTGCCGACCGGCTGACCGGTGTCAAACTCAGAATGAATATTGTCCTTTGTCAACCGTTCGAATTATGATAAAATTATGTGTCGTTATTATTGTTTAAGTATCTATAGAGATGATAAAAGAGGCGATTAATCTTATTGTAAGCAATATTAACCTTTCCGAGGCCGAGACGGCGGAGTGCATGCAGGAGATTATGGAGGGGAAGGCAACCGATGCCCAGATAGGAGCATTTCTTACGGCACTGAGGATAAAGGGCGAGACTGTTGAGGAGATAACAGGGGCAGCGAGGATCATGAGGGAGAAGGCAACGACTATTAAGGCTCCCGATGGTGTACTCGATACATGCGGTACCGGCGGTGATATGTCCCACACATTCAATATCTCCACTACAACGGCAATAGTTGTCTCTGCATGTGGTATCCCTGTTGCAAAGCATGGAAATCGCTCTGTCTCAAGCCAGTCCGGAAGTGCCGATGTGCTCGAGGCACTTGGGGTAAAAATAGACCTGCCCCCTGAAAAAGTCGAAAAATGTCTTTTCGAAACCGGGTTCGGATTTCTCTTTGCACCCCTGTTCCATCCTGCAATGAAATATGCGATAGGCCCAAGAAGGGAGATGGGCATAAGGACAATATTCAATATACTCGGCCCGATAACGAACCCTGCAGACGCAAAGAGGCAGATATTAGGTGTGTTCTCGGATAAGCTTACGGAATCGTTGGCACAGGTACTTGGAAACCTCGGTGCACTCGATGCGATGGTTGTCCACGGCGAAGACGGCCTTGACGAGATAACCATTACCGATGGAACACGTGTATCGAGATATGTCGACGGTAGTGTCGAAAATTCTTTTATCTCTCCTGAAGACTTCGGTATTGAAAGGGGAAAACTCGAAGACCTTGTCGGGGGCGACAAAAGCAGCAATGCAAGGATAACCCTATCTATTCTGAACGGAGAGAAGGGTTCCAAGCGTAATATCGTACTCATGAATTCTGCAGCAGCACTTGTTGTGGCCGGAAAGACAAATGGCTTTATGGACGGGGTCGAAATAGCGGCAGAGACGATTGATTCGGGCAAGGCCATTAAAAAATTGGAAGAAATAAAAAAAGTAACGAATTCGCTGTAATTTAACCCATATTTATATAGAATCCGATAGTGCCTTATGAACAATCCTGCCTTTATAAGTATTAAGGGCACTCTTTATTCCAATGTCCTCTCCGATTGCCGCTTCGATGCCTTTATTTGCCAGGATTTTGATATAAGGTAACGTTGCGTTTGTAAGTGCAAGCGTTGATGTTCTTGGGTATGCCCCCGGCATATTGGCAACGGCGTAATGGATAATACCATCGACTTCATAAACAGGATTGTCATGTGTGGTCGGCCTCGATGTCTCGACACATCCGCCCTGGTCAACCGATACATCTATTATCACAGCCCCTTTTTTCATGGTCTTAAGCATGTCTCTCGATATGATCACCGGTGTCCTGGCGCCGGGGATAAGGATAGCTCCGATTATAATATCCGCATCCTTTATCTCTTCCTTTATATCGTGGGCTGTCAACGGCAATGTCTTTACCCTGCCCATAAACATATCATCAAGTCTTTGCAGTCTCTCGATCCCTTTATTTATAACTATTGTCTCCATCCCAAGGTTAATGCAGATACGGGCAGCATTCGTTCCAACAACACCCGCACCGAGTATGAGGGCCTTTGCAGGTTCCACACCGGTTGCTCCCGTAACAAGAATCCCCTCCCCTCCATGTATCCTTTGAAGATAATAAGAACCCATCAAAGGTGCCATTCTCCCCGCAATCTCGCTCATGGGCAAAAGCAGGGGGAGGGAGTCGTCTCTTTGAAGTGTCTCGTAGCCGAGAGCTGTTATTTTTTTCTTTAGCAATAGTTCCGTAAGTTCCCGATTAGGTGCGAGATGGAGGTATGTAAATATCGCCTGCCCTTCTCTTATTAGATTATATTCCGGTTGAATAGGCTCTTTTACCTTAACGATCAGGTCTGCTTTTTTGAACAGGGTTTCTCTGTCAACGATATCGGCGTCTGCCTGAAGATAATCGTCATCCGGAAATCCACTACCTTCTCCCGCACCGGTTTCTACAAGGACGGTATGATTATCCCTCTTGAGTTCTTCAACCCCAAAAGGCGTCATGCCGACCCTATATTCCGCTGTCTTTATCTCTTTCGGAACACCTATTATCATGTTAATCTCAAAGCTAAAAGCCGATAGCTAACAGCTTTCAGCAACCAACGAGTTAAAGAAATTTTTATCCTCCTCCGGTTGCCATAGCATCATTTTATATTTATCAATAGTGTATGGTCAATATCTCACTCAGTTAATTCACTACCTTTTCCTTTTCATATAAAACCACACATTGAATCCGCAGATTAGAACTGTGAGTATCATAATCGTATACCTCGAAACCTCAATGTAGATTACCTTTTCCATGTAGTGGATGATGAATGAGCCTGTATAAGCAAGATTCGGACTGTGCTTTTCCCTAAGCCATACCTCAAGGTGGGTAAGAGGACAGTACCAGTCGAATATCTGGAAGGCGAAGGCAAATAGAAGGCCTAAGATGTGGAATATCTTTATTGCCCTATGCCTTACTCCGGGAAATGCACCGAATATCAGAAATACTATCCAGAGGAAATGGATTAGGACTACTATGTCGGCGAGGATTTTGTAGGGCATATTACATTGTATGACTGCAGAAACATATTGTCGAGAAGTTGAGTCAACAAGTCAGATGCAATGCCGCGACGGGAGTTGCCTTTTTACCGTATTTGGCTCAGTATAATATTAATCTATGGCCTTCAGGGTAAGCAGAGAGAAATTTGAAAGTCTATTTGAAAGGGCTCTGGAGAAACTGCCTGAGGAATACAGGAAATATTTCACCAATATCACAATAATAGCAGAGGATTATCCGAATAAGGATGACGCAGCGAGAGCAGGCCATAGAAACGGACTCCTTCTCGGTCTCTTCAGCGGAGTCCCTTATACATCAAAGGGAGGTTTCTTTAATATCCCTTACCCGCTGCCGGACAGGATAATTCTTTATCAGAGAAATATCGAGAAGATTTGTTCGACCGAAGAGGAACTTATAGAACAGATAAAGAAGACTCTAATCCACGAAGTAGGGCATTATTTTGGACTTTCAGAGAAAGACTTGAGAAGGTACGAGTGATTCTATCTACCAGTCTTTTTGCTCGACAACTTCCCGGAAGTTTTAAATTAATCTCCTGCAGTCTTTCAATAGGAGTATCTTAAAATAACTTCTTAAACCCCATCCCGATATCCTCAAAATGCTTATCAGCAGTGAGGACATTCAAAACATTCACTTCTTTCATTACCACAAAAGAAGTGAGATCAAAGAATGAGATATAAGGTTTATCATTATACTTTTTGCTCATCTCCCACGCCTTCGTCCATCTCTTTTCATCAATTCTCTCAAGCATTATTTTGCCTTCTTTGACAGCGAGAATAAGGGCATCAATAAAAGTCCCCACATCTCTGAAATCCAATCTTGCTCTTAAAAGGGTTACGGTTTCAGCGAGGACATAGTCTGTAGTAACGGGCAGACCATTATTAAAAAGGAATGTCTTATAGAGTGAAGTGACCTTTTTATGGTGGTCGTCGTCTTCGTGTGCAATTGCCACCCATGCCCACGTATCAAAAAAAAGCTTTTTCACCTTAAAATCCCTCCTAACCTCCCTTTGCCAAAGGGAGGAATTCCCCTCTTAGGAAAAGAGGGGTTAGGGGAGATTTTTATTTCCCTTTGTGTCTCCTTGAGACATAAATGTTTCATTTTTTCTTAGGCATGCCATAAAGATAGTGGTCATGATTGTCTGCAAGGTCTTTAGGCCCACCATTACAGATGCCTGCCACAGAAAGGAGTTTCTCCGTAATTACGTCTCTAACCGGCATCTGCTTTTTTTGCTTCCATTCTGCCAGAAATTTATCTATCGCCTTTCTGATTATTTCAGCAACCGGCATTTTGGAATCGTGCTGAAGGCGTTCCAGTGCCGATTTCTGACTCTCATCTAAAAACATCTGGAATCTTACTTTTGCCATATCCACCTCCTACACATATCGTATACCAACGATATGTGTATGTCAACCTGCCGAACTCAGAACCGCTGTTCATTTCGTAGAACTCTTTTTACGCATTTTTCCTCCGGTAACCATTCACTGAAGGGTGGGAACATAACTCCCCCAGCCCCCTCTTAACTTAAGAGTGGGTTCATATTCCTCCTCTTAAGCTAAGGGGAGGTTAGGAGGGGTTATGATTTTCCACCTTTCCCTGAAGGGATACTTTCCTCCGGCACTTTTCTATTGACATGTCAAAAACGCCTCGGATATAGTATTGCCATTATCTGTATCGAGGAGAGTTTAAAGAAGAATTCCCTTGTAAAAAGCAATTGTCAAAAATAATTGACATAAAAAATACATGAAATTACCATACAGAAATTTGTCAATCTTATATATTGGTGAAAGCAGAATAAGGCAGAGGATATTAGAAGATGGGCGAAAAAGAATTCATAAAAACACTGATTCCAGGCGGTGATGACAGACTAAGGATAAGAATTAGTATTGAAAAAGGCAAGGTTAAAGATATTGTTGTTCAGTATGAATCGAAAATTAAGGAAAAATGGTATCCGGTTGTAAGATATGATTGTTCGCATGGATTTTTCCATCGCGATATTTTAAACTCAAAAGGAGAAAAGACGAAACAGCCGATCCCGATACAGAACCTGAAAGATGCCTTAACATATGCAGAGCAGGATATAAAAGACAGATGGGAGTGGTATAAGGAAAAATTTAAAAAGGGGATGAAACAATGACTAAAAAAGAGTATGCAACAAGGAATATAGGCATGACATTTGATTTTATCAGACATGTGATTGATAATCCCGCAATTCTGGATACAGTCCCGGACCATGCAGAACTTGACTTTATAGATAAGGATATGCCCTTTAAAGAAAAAGAAGAAATCAAAAGGAAAAAAGTTGCGAGATATAAAGTAGGGCATGTATTTGCACCTATAAGAGGATAATGTAGTCGGATGAGTTTAAGGTTTTGCTGTCCGATGTTTATTTTTTGTGAAGCAGAAAAAGGCAGGGGAAGGATAAGAGCTTGAATGAAACGGAGTAGAAGGGATGAGGTAATGGGAAAGACATCTGCAAATGAAATACTACTTTTTTTAAAGCAAAACACTGGATTGCTTAACAGAAGCTTTGGTGTTACCCGTATAGGAATCTTCGGGAGTTTTGCGAAAGGCGAGCAAACAGCCTCGAGCGACATAGATGTAGTTGTCGAGATGGAGCAGAGCAGAAAAAACATACATAGTTTCTTGAAGTTAAAGAGATTTTTGGAGAAGGAGATGAAAAGAAAAATAGACCTTGGATTTGAACATTCCCTTAAACCGGCAATAAAAGAAAAAGTTATAAAGCAGATTATTTATGCCTGAAAGGGATGTTCAGCTATATCTTGCGGATATTTTGGATCCATGCGAAGCAATTACCGGGTATGTTTCCGGCAGAACTTTTGAGGAGTTTTGTAAAGACAGGAAAACTTATTCGGCTGTTATAGAGAATTTGAGATTATCGGCGAGGCGGTAGGAAAGCTTCCCGATGTGTTAAAACAAAAGCGTTCCGATGTGGAATGGCAGGACATAAAGGATTTTAGAAATCTCCTGATTCATGAGTATTTCGGAGTTGACCTTGAGGTTGTGTGAAAAGTCATTCAGGAGGATCTTCCGGGCTTAATGGATGCGGTAAAAGAATTTACGGGAGAAGCAGGAAAGAAGAGCAATGGAGAACTCGAATGTTTTCTTGTCTGATGTGGCGAAGATTTTATTTTGCGGAGCTGGGGAAGGATTGGATTTTGATGGAGCGGTGTAAAGGATTTTCGGGGAAGTGAAATTAGGTTGAAAGGTAAATGCACAGAAGCAAGCCTGACCCCAAGTCGCCCCAGGGCATATAGCTTTATTGTGATAGCGGGGAATTATATTTTAAAAACAATTTTTACTATTAAGGGGCAACTATATTACGACAGATTTGACCTGTATTTGGTTGATTTTATTATAATGCTACTTAGTATAGTTTTCGCTATTATCGGGGCGAGTATTGGTAGCAAGGTCAGAAAAGGGGTTAAGGGGATTATCAAACGAAGAGAAGAAAATAGGGGAAGCGACCATTAAAAAACAAACTGGGTATGCACTTGACTCCAGTTCATACAACACCTTGTGGGTATGCATTATGATTCCTGCCTTTAATATGTTTTGCGGGAACTGGATTCACTGCAATTGACTGCTGAACGAGCCGATAAAAAAGTTTGCCGCGAGACCGGCAGGTACGTCGATTAAAACGAAAAGTATATTCATCCAGATAATAATCAAGGTGTGAAGGTTGAACAGCTCCTTGATAAGTACCCATTAACCAACGTTTCAGGAGGCTGGCAACTTGATGAGCCATTGGAAGCATGTTGTCTCCCACATCTGCTTCATCTCGAATCACTTGATGGTTGTATCCCAGGATAGAAAGTCCTTGGTATCCAGACCATCCATCTGTCCTCACAATACTCCCAGGCTCTATAGCCTCTTTTACAGAGTTTTCTAAGCTATCAGCCGATGCATCAGGGACTCGCTGAAGCCTAATTCGTCCAATCTTCCGCCCATCTTTTTGTGCTACCACAACCACCAATTCTTTTCCTCCTGCTCCTCTTCCTCGTTTGCCCGGCTGCTCTCCTCCAATGTATGTTTCATCTACTTCAATCGTGCCTGTTAGACGATCCCGGCCAGGTCGTACCATAGCGCATCTTAATTTATGAAGCCATGTCCATGATGTGCGATAACTGCCAAGCCCAAGCACTCGCTGCAACCCAAGTGCATTGGTCCCATATTTTTGTGTCGATATATACCACATAGCACGAAACCATACATGCAACGGCTTTTTGGTATCTTGAAAAATTGTACCGGCAAAAATAGATGTCTGTAATCCACATTGCTCACAATGATACAAATCTCGTTTTGTGATCCATCCCCGCTGATTCCCACACCTCGGACATTGGAAACCATTAGGCCAACGCAATTCATGGAGATACTGCCGGCACAAATCTTCTGTTGCAAATCGTTTTTCAAATTCCAATAATGTTATCGGATAGTCTTCCATACCCCATAATACTACATGTCGTGGCTACTGGAGTCAAGTGCATACCCAGTTTGATTTAATACCTGACTCGATGTACTGCCTGTCAAACAGATATTCTCCTGAAAGTTTTTCCTCCATATCTGCCATAAGCTCAAGAACATGATTGTTTTCTCCGAGGAGGGCTTGAAATGTGTCATATTTCTTTTTAAGGCCTTCCCTGAATTTACTGCCGTTTTGTCCTTTTTTAGGGGATTTTTTGAATATTTTTAAAAGGTTATACATGTCCAAATTATAAACTAAAAAAAAACTCTTGACAAGCATTGATAATATCATTATAATGAATTAAGAATAAGATTATAACAACATAATAAATGGAAGAATTAATAAACAGAGAAAATCCTCAAAAGCTATATATACAGCTTGAGGAAATAATTAAAAAGAAGATCGAGGATAAGGAGTGGGCCATCGGTTCTCAGATACCTACGGAGGAAGAACTCTGTAAGATTTATGGTGTAAGCAAGGCTACAGTGAGGCCCGCGATCTCAGAGCTTGTAAGGCAGGGCTATTTAACCAGGCAGCAGGGTAAAGGCACATTTGTTTGCAAAAAAATCATATCCGAGGGACTTACAATGCTCGTAAGTTTTAAGGAACTCATGCTCGAGGCCGGTATAAATTTTTCCACAAAGGTTCTTGCCCAGACAGTAATGATGCCGACTGATGATCTGGACATAAAACTAAATATCCCGGAAGACAAGCATATTATCTATCTAAAAAGATTGCGCACGGCTGACAGCGAGCCTATATTACTGCAAGAGACATATATACCATATCACGTTTGCCCCCAGATGTTAGCCGAAGACATCGAGAATAACTCCCTGTTTGAGCTTGTCGAAAAAAAGCACGGTATAAAGATTACGAAGGTGAAGGATTATATCGAGATTGCATATCCCGATAAAGAAGAAGGCCGGCTTTTGGGACTCCATGAAGGCTCTGCTGCATTGCTTTTGACCCAGCAGTTTTATTCGGGAGATACGCAGATAATGTATATGCGTTCCATCAAAAGAGCGGACAGGTTTAAATTTTTAATAGAACTGGAAAGGAAAACATAAGAAAAGTGTCAAAGTGTCAGAGTATAAAAACTTTAATGCTTTGAAGCTATGACCCTATGACACTAAAGAAAAAGGAGGGATTATGTCAAAAGGTAAGGTTGCAAAGGATGTAATGATCGATGTTTTTGAGTTCCCGCATATCCCGTATTGGTTCACGATAAGACAGGCCATAGGGATTGCCAAGAAATCACTGCTCACCAGTGAGAAATGCCATCATCCAATGGCAGTGCTTGTGTTTGACGAGAAGTACAACCTTCTCGGTACGTTGAGCCTTAAGGATATCCTCAGGGGTCTTGAGCCGAAGTTTTTGAAACCGACGACCAAGGCGCAGGTCCCGACAGAAGATGAGTCAGGGCTTTCGTTGCTCTGGGATACCCTTTTTGACAAAGGAGCAAAAGAGGCGGCGGAAAAACCTGTCAGCGAGGCAATGGCTCCTGCAAAGTTTTTTGTTCAGCCGGATGACCCCCTTACAAAGGCAGCATATCTGATGGTTCATAACGATCTGGCTTTACTGCCTGTTTTGGAAAATAAGAAAAAATTTGTCGGGCTTGTAAGGATTAGGGAAGTCTTTGATGAATTATCAAGCTCGATCCTGGAAGGATAAAGGAGGAATATACAATGGCAGATAAAGATATAAAAACTTCGCAGGGCTTGCCGGAACCGCCTGCAGAAATATTAGTAGCAGAGTCAAGGATACCATTCGACTGGAAACGTGTTTTATTTATTTTATTGGGATTAGGTCTTTTCCTTTTTGTTTATTTTATGCCCCAATGGAAGGATGCTATTGATCCAACAGGCAAGGCATTCCCATTATCAAAAGAAGGGAAAGGTGCCATTGCACTGTTTTTATTAGCAGGCATATGGTGTGGGAGAGGCATTTAATCTTTCGAGCCTTGCAGGGATGTTCTTTGCAGGCAAGACAGGACTTGCAGCAGCAATGCATCACGCTCCATTGGTAGACGGAAAAGAACGGTACGTGTTTTATGCTCTCCCGCATATTGCAATAGATGCAGAGGGACACTTAGGAACGTGCAGGCGAGAAGGAAGGGAAGGTGCATCCACTGCATGCGGCGCACTCGCCGCATTTCAGAAAGAGATGGCTGGTGGCAAGTTAAACATTTCAATGGACAATGAAGATGTCGAACAGAGTCTTATCAGGATGAGGCTTTTAAGTTCAGACAGACCTTGAGAATACACTTAAGAAAGTTGTTAACGTCAATAAAAGTAATTACGCGGTAATAACAGGCATCCAAATACACGGCCCTGAGGCTAATTATGTATGGCCGGCGGAGTGCTATGCGATTGTCAATAGAAAGAAAAACAGCCTGGTATTTTAGTTTTTTAGTCTGTCATTCCGCACTTGATGCGGAATCCAGTTCCTTTTTTCTGGATTCCCGTTTTCACGGGAATGACAACAAGGAAATAAATTAGATATATTGGAGGAATTATGAAAACTAAATATTTGATACATTACCAAGGAGGACTAAAACAATGATGACCATGGTCGCAGTTGTTTTTGTGCTCGCCTACGCAACGATTGCGATTGAGCACCCAATTAAAATTAACAAGTCTGCCACAGCCCTGATCGCTGCCGGTCTGATGTGGACTTTGTATTCCTTCGCAAGCCCGCTGGGCGTGGAAGGCGTAAGCCACCAGCTTACGGAAAAGCTGGCAGAAACCGCAGCTATAGTATTCTTTCTTATATGTGCCATGACTATTGTCGAGGTGATCGACTCCCACGGGGGTTTTGAGGTAATCACCTCACGCATTAAGGCTAAAAAGCTTACGAGTCTGCTATGGATTATCGGCTTCATCACCTTTTACCTCTCTTCAATCCTTGACAACATGACTACCACTATCGTAATGGTCGCCCTAATGAAGCGTTTACTTAAGGAACATAAACAGCGCCTGTTCTTTGCAGGTATTATCGTGATTGCTGCTAATGCCGGAGGTGCATGGTCACCTATAGGCGATGTAACCACAACTATGCTCTGGATAGGCGGACAGATCACAACTGTCAATATTATGAAGACCACTTGGATCGCTTCCATGGTCAATCTGCTGGTTCCTCTGGCCATAGCCTCATTCATGCTCAAGGGAAATGTTGTGCCGCCTGACAGGGTCGAAAATGGCGGAACTACGACCTCGAAGTTCGAAAAGAACCTGATGTTTTTTATGGGCATAGGCGCCCTGATTTTCGTTCCGATATTCAAATCAATAACGCATCTGCCCCCATACCTCGGCATTTTGTTTGCCCTCGGTGTGCTCTGGCTGACAGGGAATATCGTTCATCGCAGTAAGTCTGCAGAAGAAAAAGAACATCTCACTTTGACAAAGGCTCTCAGACGCATTGATATGGCATCAGTGGTTTTCTTTATAGGTATCCTGCTTGCCGTGGCTACACTTTCTGCAAACGGCATGCTTCCCGCATTAGCGCATTGGCTCGATGCTAAGCTCGGCAACCAGTCATTAATTGTAATTATAATCGGACTCTGTTCGGCTGTCATAGACAATATCCCATTGGTAGCTGCTTCAATGGGTATGTATCCGCTTGTACAATTCCCTCCGGACTCATTTTTGTGGGAGTTCATGGCATACTGCGCAGGCACGGGTGGTTCGATACTGATTATCGGTTCTGCTGCCGGGGTGGCAGCTATGGGTTTAGAGAAGATAGAGTTCTTCTGGTATGCCCGGCGCATCGGGCCCCTTGCCGCTGCCGGATATTTTGCCGGTGTGGCAGCGTATATTATTCAATATAATCTGCTGCACTGAGTCTATGTATGGCTGCGATATTACGTGCTGAAGATATAACCCGTTGATGAAACGGCGTAAGGCATTTTCTTATGGAGGCGTATTCGAGAGATTGATGTCTGCTGTAACCTTTGCAGAAGAAGGAGAGCACGAAAAGGCCACGCCGGATTTATGGAAGAGTCTGAAATGCCCTATGGTAATCGTTTCAAAAGGCGAAGCATTATAGCCTTTCCCCTTAAACTGCCCTACTTTGATCCCTCTGATCTCGACCTTGACAGCCTTTTCTAAAATGAGTACCTTATATCCCATGCTTAAAAAATGTCTCTTGTTTTTATTACCCATCATCTTTTTTGCATCTTCGTCTTATGCAGGTTATAAATCCGAGTATAAACTCAGCGTTGTGGTAGGTCCGACCGGCCCATGGGGCGAGGCTGCTGCAAAATTTGCCTCGCTCGTCAAGGAGAGATCGGGCGGCAGGATAAATATCAAACCCTACTACAGCGGGCAGCTTTTTTCAGGGAAGCAGACGAACGAGGTGCTTCTCCTGAAGATGGGGATTGCAGACTTTGCACTCGGTTCGACAATCAACTGGTCTACCACAATAAAAGAACTGAATCTTTTTTCTCTGCCTTTCATGTTTTCCTCTTATTCCGAACTCGATGCAGTGCTGAACGGTAGGGTAGGCAAGGAACTCGCAGCAATAATAGAGCAGAAGGGAGTCGTTGCGCTCGCATGGGGTGAGAACGGTTTTCGTGAACTTACAAACAGTAAACGTAAGGTTACAAAACCGGCAGACCTTGCGGGTTTAAAGATAAGGGTTGTGGGATCTCCAATATTCATAGATATATTCAAATCTCTCGGGGCAAACCCCGTATCCATCAACTGGAGCGAGGCATTAACCTCCTTTCAACAGGGAACTGTAGATGGCCAGGAGAATCCCATAAATTCCGTCATTATTCCTTATAAGCTCTGGCAGATGCAGAAGAATATTACCGTGTGGCATTATGCGATAGATCCGATCGTCTTCGGCGCTGGCAAAAACACATGGAATTCATTCTCCCAAAAGGATCAAGAGATTATTCTGAATGCTGCGAAGGAAGTCGCTGCATGGCAGAAGGCTCAGGCAAGAAAGGGACTCGATAAGATCGGCGAGTCTCTAAATATCCTGAGGAAAAACGGAATGGATGTTGTTGTTCTTTCCGGAAAAGAGCGGGATGCCTTCATGGGAAAAACCGGACATGTCTATGAAAAATGGCAGAAGGAGATAGGGGCTTTGCTCGTTGATGAGGCCCAAAAGGAAATCATTAAAAGCAGGGGGAAATGAAATTTTTTCTTAAAAATATCGAGGAGATATTTTCTTTCGTCATTTTCTCCTTCATGGCCTTACTCGCCTTTGCAAATGTATTGACTCGTTATCTTTTTAATTATCCTATAGCATTCACCGAGGAGATCGAGGTCGGCGCAATGGTATGGCTCACACTCTTCGGTGCTGCAATCGGATTTAAAAGGGGTTCTCATCTCGGTATTTCTTTTCTTACGGCAAGGCTTCCCAATAGGATAAAAATCTTATCTTCGAAATTCGCACTCCTTTTGACCTTAGGTCTGTTCGGCATGCTGATCTATTTCTGCTGCATACAAATTATTCAGGAGATAGAGCTGAGGATAATCTCGGAGTCGCTCGGTCTCCCTCAATGGATATACACCGCAGGAATTCCTATCGGCTCTTTATTCATACTCTTGAGGGTTTTAGAGATAGCCTTTAAGAGAGAAACTACGTTTGGCAGAGACATGAATGACTGAAAAGTCTTTTGGCGGGATTATTCATAATGCATTATAGACGGGACATAGCATTTTCGCTCATTCTCGGTCTCCGACCTCCAAGGCATTTTGCCTCTTTATTTATTAAATATAAATTTCTGAGTATCTGCAAAATGAAACCGCTCAAATACTATATCCCGTCTATATCCGAGAATTTTTTAGTCACTCATGTCTCTGTTAATCTCACCCTTAGGGTTAAGAAAAAAACCGATGCCTGAAGCCGGCATTTTACTCTTCGCGGTATTTATTATTCTGATACTTATAGGTGTGCCTGTCTCTGTTGCCCTCGGCTCAACTGCGTTGTTTTTTATCTGGAAACTTGACTTAGGTGTTCAGGTATTTTCAATGAGCTTCTATTCGGGTATTGCAAAATTCCAGTTGCTGGCAATCCCTTTTTTTATTCTCGCCGGGATGATCCTCGATAGATGCGGGATATCAAAAAAACTGGTTGATCTCGCCTCGCTTTTAATAGGCCATATTCGTGGAGGACTTGCAATAGTGGCGATAGCGGTCTGCGTCTTCTTCGGAGGGATCTCAGGTTCCGGTCCTGCCGATGCCGCTGCATTAGGAGCGGTCCTTATTCCTGCAATGACCGCAAGGGGGTATGATAAATCCTTTTCAGCGGCACTTATTGCTGCAGCAGGTTCAACGGCAATAATTATCCCACCAAGCATAGGTCTGATAATTTATGGAGCGATCACAACAGTCTCGATACCTGCCCTCTTCGCAGCAGGTATCTTCCCGGGGATCATAGCAGGTCTCTCACTCATAATCCCGGCCCTGCTCATATCTATCTATAAAGGTTATCCCAAAGAGAAACGGAGCAGGTTGAAAGAGATATTGATCGCCTTTAAGGATGCCTTCTGGGGTCTTGCTGCACCTGTTGTAATTTTAGGAGGGATTTATACCGGGATATTCTCGCCCACTGAGGCTGCCGTGATCGCTATTTTTTACAGCCTGTTTGTCGGGATGTTTATCTACAAGACACTCAATCTCACACTGTTATACAGAACTATAGTTGATGCATCGGTATCATCTGCAGTAGTAATGTTGATCGTTGCTATGGCTGGGATATTTTCATGGGCAGGCTCTACGATCGGAGTCATGGATAAGGGAGCCGAAATACTGCTTTCCATAAATACATCTCCCATGCTTGTCCTCTTAATGATAAACCTTATCCTCCTGATCGCGGGAATGTTCTTCGATGCAGTATCAATATATTATGTATTCCTGCCTATCCTGATCCCTGTGATGAACAATTATAATTGGGATCCTGTATGGTTCGGGGTTATGATGACTGTAAATCTTGCCATAGGGCAATTTACGCCGCCGGTTGCAGTAAATCTCTTTGTAACGACAAACCTTGCCGGTATTCCACTCGAAAAAACGGCTTATGCGTCACTGCCCTTTATAGCTGCAATGATCCTGGGATTGATAATCATAATCCTTTTCCCATGGCTGAGCCTGTTCCTGCCCGGATTATGGAGTTTAGTTTAACCCGAAAAATGCATTTAGAAAAGTGCTGATGTCGAGAAAAAATTTATTTTTCGATACCTTAGTGCACCTTAAACTGATGTTATTATAAATGTTTTTATCCATACAACAACTCGGTAAAAATTCAAAAAATTATCGAGTTAAAGAAATTTTTGACCGATGTCTGCACTTTTGGTGTTAACGTATGTTTATTTACCTGTCAATAATCTGTACCTGTTCATATAATCGGACACTACCCTTGAGACATCAAGGGAGAGATAACCCGCATATTCCGTAAGATAACCTCTCAAATAGACCTCGGCCGGGAATGAAGAGAACTTCTCAAGTTCGATCTCCTCAAAATATTGTTTGCGGATTCTTGTATAAGATGCGATGTCGCTTAATTTAATTCCAAGCTTCTCCCTTATTTGCCTCAGGAGAGGGCCGTTGAACGATGTCATCCCCGCCAGATACTCTTTAAATTCATCATCAAAAGTGATCGCGGGGCGGTCTTTACATCCCGACTCCCTCCCCCTCTTTTCAAAGAATCCGACCAGCTTCGAGTACGCATCCTCTATCTGCCCCAGTATATTTTGCCTGGTACCTTCCGGAAATTCATCAGGGATATTTGCCGTTGCAATGGAGTCGCCGGAATATAATGCCTTAAGATGCAAATATGAGTTCCTCACATCCGAAAACGAGGCGTCCGAACAGAGTTCGAGCACGCGAAAATACTCATTATAGTCTTCTGCAGACGAACTCACTCGTTTTAACCTCCTTTCCCTCGATAAGGTTATCGGAAAGTCTCCCTATCTCCTTTACGACATTCGAATAAGGATAAGTCCGCATAAACGGCTGTCTCTTATTGATACATTTAAGAACCGATTCTTCATGTTCCACATATCCGGCATACCGGGCATGAAAACCCAGAAACTTCATGCAGACGCTCTTCACCGATAATCCCAGCATTATATCGCGACTGCTTCTAAGCTGGTTTAAAACTATATCTATGCGAAATCCCGACATCTCTTTATCGAAGATACTACGGACGTCGACCGATCCCTCTTTCAAATGGGACACAAGATCATTCAGATTCTTTATGCCGTGAGATTCTCTGTTCTTCCATGTCTCAAGAAAGAGGTCCTTCAGGCCGTGCCGGTCAAGCACGATCTTCAATTTCCTGAAAAAGACATTTTTTACGAAATGATACATATTTTCTATCGAAGTCAGTTCCGGGACTATAACGACAATCATTTTGTCCGCAAGCATGAAAGTATCCATGGTGTTGCCGTGCGATCCTGCTCCTAAGTCTATAATCACATATTCGGCGTCGAGCGACTTTATGTGTTTGAAGAATTTTAGTTTTTGAACATGTTTGATGTTCTCCGAATCGAGAGATCCGAGTGCACCGGTAACCAATCCCAGATCAGGTATGCCGCAGTCGATAACTATATCATTTAGAGATAATTTCCGTTCGAAGAAGTCTGTGAGGGAATTCTGCGGCTTGCTTACACCGAAGAAGGTGTGAAGATTTGCGCCTCCGAGATCAGCGTCTATCAGAATAACTTTTTTGCCCTCTGAGGCAAGATAGTCACCTATACAGCTTGTGATAAAACTCTTGCCTGTTCCTCCTTTGCCACCTCCAATCGCCCATATCTCGCACCTTTTCTCCCTATCTCTGCCGTTGTCCATAATGTCATACCATTTTTATACAAAAAACATTTTATGTCAATATGCATCTCTTATACCCCTGTCGTAACCCACCTGATTTAGAAGGAACTCGCAGAAAAAATTAAGGGCTGTCCATATTGACAGCCCTTAATGAAAATAAATTTCTAAAATCTATCTTACAGTAGCGGAACTATCAGAAGTGCAACGATATTTATAACCTTAATCATAGGGTTGATTGCCGGTCCTGCCGTATCCTTGTAAGGATCGCCGACTGTATCACCTGTGACAGAGGCCTTGTGTCCATCGCTCCCTTTCTTATGCAATTTGCCTGAGTCGTCGGTAACGCCGTCTTTTCCTTAGTCGTATCATTCTTCTATTCCTATTGCTACCCTGTCGTCCTTACTATTATAATTTTTTCTCTTCCTTTGCTGATAAGCGATTGTCATCGTTAAAGAGCAGATCATACACCGCAAATGCTATGAGGATGCTTAAGATTATGAGATTACCGAATGCAGCCATTTTTAATGTTAATGTAACCATGCCGGCAAAGCATGACAGGGATACAAGCAAAGTCGTTATGCTGGCAGCTCTGTTGTTCGCCTTGCACAGGAGGAGAAGGTCTTTCAATACCCTTCCGCCATCCAGTGGATAGAGGGGAATAAGATTAAATATTCCCACTACAAGACATATCATGTAAAGATGCCGGAAGAATGATTGCATATAAATAGAGTACGGGCCAAAATATCTGAGATGAAGCCATATTGCAAGAGCCATAAGTATATTTGTAAGCGGGCCTGAAATGCTTATTGCTATTCTGGCGAGAGGCTTGTCTGAGCTTAATATTATAAAGGCAATTCCTCCAAATGGCGGCATAAGGATAATACCTTTCACAGCATTGTCAAAATGCCGGGCAACCAGAACATGGGTCAATTCATGCGATAAAACAGCAATTATGATAGAAATGAACTGCATGCTTTTTACAATAAAATCCCGATTGCCTTCAACATCATAAAACCATAATCCAATACCCAGGACAATTAGGATATGGATTCTGATCATCACGCCGAAGAGTTTCCCGGCAGACAATGACCATTTCTCGAAAAACCTCCAGACAGTGTCAAATCTTGCCTCGTCAGTCTGAACTAATGAATCATCATTATATGTTGGATTATCTTCCTGCATTTATAAAATCCTTCTGAGGGTTATAATATTTTTGGCACTCACGACGCCCTGAAGTCTTAATGCATCAGGGCGCCCGCAGGGATTGATCCACTGCGACAGACAACGCGTGAGCGCCAACTCCGCCTCTTATCTGCAGGGTCCGTAATAGTAATAGGTCTTAGAACCGCATCCTTCTTCAAGGTCAGCTTTAACTTTTCCTGATGAAGCTCCGGATACCGTTGATTCAAGCACTGCCTTTATCCTGTAATTGCCGGATTTGTCGGGTGTGAAACACAAAGAAGGCGTGCTGCTGTTATTATCCTTTTTAATCACGGTTCCCTTAGCATCCATGACGTAAAGTCCAATCGAGTTCACCCTCGGGCAGCCTGATGCACTGAATTTATAGTCTTTTCCTGACTCAAGATAAACCACATCTGTCCATGCTTCCCCTTCCGTCATAGTCTGAACAAAATTCTTTATTGCAGCCTCTGAAAAAGAGACTCCAACGAGAAGCACAACTGAAGTCACGAGTGATATAAAGTACTTTTTCATCTCCTTTGCCTCCTTTTAAACGGTTTAATTTAATAGGCGCCCTACTTTATTATTCGCAGCATCTTGTGAAACTTCTCAGAAGACTTTCTGATAAAAAAATAATTGTTTGACATGCAGGAACTAAAGCTATGTATTTAGCACTTGCTATAAAAGTTAACTTTGCATAATTTCAAGTAAATCAAAGCCTGCTCTCTATTTATTGTTATGCATTCTTTTTTAAGAAATTTATCATAACCGCAACCAAATGCAAGTTGTCTAATGATTTTGACAACTACACGCTCATCTCACCAGTTTACCCTTTCCAGCTTCACGACAGCTCTTTCAACAGCCCGTATCCTTTCTCCGCCCGCTTATCCCCTGCCTCTTCAAGGATTTTAGTTAATTCTTCTACTCTGCTTAAGTCCACCTTTTGTCCTGAAAGATAAAACATAGCCTGAAGGTTAAGTTCTGAATTAGCCGTCTGAATCGAATCGGGAATTCTGTTGAATAATTCAATCGCCTTTCGATAATGAAATTCCGCTTCTTTCCAGTTTTCTGCAGGAACTTCGGTATGAAATGCCAGATTGTTGTGACAGGTCGCCACCATTGAAAGCACTTGTGATGAAATGGCAGTTCCATGCCCCATGACATTCTCATAAATCTCTATTAAGCGATGATAAAGAGGCACAGCGCTATTATGCTCCCCCATATCCCGCAAAAAGAGAGCCAGATTAAAAAGGTTCTCCATAATATTTTCATAATTATCCACTCTAAATTCTTCCTGAAGTGCTCTCTTTGCTAATATCTTAAAATGTAACTTAAGAAGTCTTTCCTTCTCACCTTCCAGTCCTTCTTTTTGAATTATAAGACTCATTAGCTCGCAGAATTCCTGTGCCTCATCTATCTGTCCCGTATCTATCGATAAAGCTACTCTTTTAAAAATATATTCGACAATACTCTCCAGAATTTTGTTGAGTTCAGTTTGATATACATCTGATAGACTTACTTTAATCTTACTCCTATAATTTACATATATCTTATAAGCATTTTCAAATAAACCCTGTTCGAGAAGTGAGTTAATCTCATGTATTATTTTTTCTAACACAAGCTTTTCTAAGACAGATTTGATTTCATTCCCACTATTAACAATCCTATTAAAAGCTGGAAAGAACCTAAAAAACGACTCCAATTTTTTCAATCTAAGTAAAACGCTGTTAAAATCAAAAGTACGGTTTAATTCGACAACTGATTCTGCTGTGCTAAGGTGTGTTATACTGTTTCTGAGTTCTGTGGACTCTTTCTCCAACCTTCTCAAGAAAAGAAAATTTACAGGAAATATCGCCATAGCAGAGATAATTATCCCAACTCCAATGATGGAGTCAAAATAAATCAATGTCCAAAACATATTTGACGGTGTATCTATATCCAAAGCAAGTGACCATTTTCTATAAAGATCAAAAATCAATGCTCCCAAAATTACGAATACTATGATAATGATGTTTTTTGGCTTTAAGAAGAACTGTTTCTTCATCTTTGATTTCGACATTTTTTCCACAACAGTATGCATCTCAGATATTAAATTCTTCCTCCTGAGTAACGCACCTGTAATATATCTTCGAGGAGCAGATATACCAAGACGCCACAAAATAATCAAACCCATTATGCCAACAACAACCGATATAAAAATATATGCGGCATTTAATGCAATCTCTTTTTGCACTTCCCATAAAGAGATATCTGAAGGAAAAAGTTCTTTCCATGAAGATTCTCCAAAAACATCTTTCACACTCTGATCAAGATCATCACCTGACAATGCTCTCTTTAAAAATATGTAGAAGGGAGTGTTACCATACTTCACCTTTAAATATTTCATTTGGAGGTGATAACGTTTGTACTCCTCGGGTGCCTTTATTATTTTGGTACTCCTAACATAACTATTGGGATCTATAAATTCTGTCTTTACTTCTGTAACCTTTTTAAGAGACTCATTAATTAAACTTGTGGCCAGACCCTCATGGAAATCGCGGGGCAGTCTCTTACTTTTGTAGTAGCCTAACTTTCTATTTACATAAAAATGAATGAGTTCGTGCTTAGCGGTTTCCATAAGAGATTTAATTTCATGGGCAGGTAACTGCCAGGTATTACTTCCACCGCCACCCGAAGCCATAGGCACAAAAAGCAAAATGAGTGCTCCCCCAATTGTTTTGCCAGCAGTCCGAGGAGAATCTTTGTCAGCAGACTTATCATCACTATGTTCCATCCATATTGGAATGATATCCCTATAGGGCTCAATCTCTATTACATTTTTGAATATTCTATCCACCTCATTTTTAGCGAATTTCAATTCTTCCCTGAACCTTCTGCCCAGTTCACCAGTGCGGGCTATTGGCACAGGCCATCTGATAAGAAATGTATCATCAACGAGCTGCACATATTGCACCATTTTCCCTTCTTCACCGTAGCCCAACAGAAATTGTTTTAGATACTTGGCTATAGAAATCTTTTCCAAGGTCTCTTCTAACTTCTCATAATTTTCCCCCAGCACCATTTCAATAAATTCTTTCAAATCTATGTTTGATAAATTTCCTTCTATGTTCTTCTTAAACTCCTTTATGCCCTCTTCATTATTCCACTCAGGCGCCCACACATCCTCTAATGAAATATTGGCTGCCCCCGTAAC
>JACQXD010000051.1 GCA_016208875.1 Nitrospirota bacterium | reverse complement strand
TGGGGTTTGTAGTGAAGATGCAGTGGCAGATGAATAAGAGGCTTTCATCGGTAGAGGCAACCATTGAAGTACAGCGAGATGAGATATCCTTCCTCAAAAGCATGATTGAGAAACTAATCACTCCAAAAGTTGCCTGATGATATTGTCAAATGATTCATTATGGGACTTTGACTAAATTTTATCCATTCTGATAAATTTATCGAAAAAAGGACAAAACCTACAAAGACTCTATGGCAACGGTAACCCCATGCTATAAGAAGCGATACCGCTATCGAATACTATCGAAATGCTATAAGGCTAAAACCGGATTACCCCAATGCTCATTTTAACCTCGGGATGGCTTATGAGAAAAAAGGTTTGATAGATAAGGCAATAACGGGATATAGGATAACCCTAAGGTTTAATCCCTATAATGAGGCAGCGAGGCATAAGCTGGAATTAATCGCCGGTCATAAGAAGGGAGAAAAATGATATGGTTCTTTTTTATGTTGAGTGGGTAGTCTTACTAAGGAGTTCATTAGTAAAGCCACATAAATCACCCTCCCCTTTATCCCCTCCCCTCAAGGGAGGGGCAATATTATTACCCTCTCCCCTTGTGGGAGAGGGCGAGGGTGAGGGGGCTTTACTTATGGTCTTATTAGTAAGTTCCCCTCTAAAAAGAGGGGTAGGGGTGTGTTTATAATGAAACCTTATATTATTCTTATACTGCTTGTTATACTTGTGTTTGCAAACTCTCTGCAGAATTCATTTGTGTGGGAGTATGATACTTACATAAAAACACACCGCCTTGACCTTTCGATAAGAGAAATGCCTTTGATTTTTATAAAATCCGTATGGAAGTTTGTAGATTCCAAATATAATTTCACGCAGGATTATTATAGGCCTACATCGTTTCTGTTCCTTGTACTTAATTATAAAATCTGGGGACCAAATCCATCGGGCTTTCAGTTGACGCGTATTATGCTGCATCTGATCAGTGCAATAGTTTTATACAGGATAGGCTTACTGCTGTTTAGCAAGGAAAATTACCCCTCACCTTTACCCTCTCCCGCAAGGGGAGAGGGGGGTACTATATTATTCCCCTCCCTTGAGGGGAGGGGATGGAGGGGAGGGTGGAAGGTATTTTTGGAGCAAGATAATAAAAAACTTGTATCTCTTATGGCGGCATCTATATTTGCCGTGCATCCTCTGAATTCCGAGCCGGTAGTTTGGGGCGCCGATATCATTCTTGGCTTTTTTGTAAGCCTGTCCCTTTATCTTTTTTTAAGCGGGAAAAGATATCTTTCATGGTTTACATTTTTTTTAGCCCTTCTCTCAAAAGAGGTAGCAGTGATGTTTCCATTTGCATTGGTAATTCTCGCAATCCATAAAAAAGGAGTTAAGAAAGGTATAATTGCAATAATACCTTATATAGTGCTGGTCGGCATATTTCTTCTTATAAGGGCAATGTTTGTGGATACCTTTTTAGGAAGCAAAGCAGCCCAGCCGATATCCGTACAAATATTCACAATGGCTGCCGCAACCCTGGATTATATAAGGCTGCTTGTATTCCCTTACCCCCTAAATCCGCTTTATCCGGCAAGATGGTATACGTCCATATTTGAGCCGAAGATTATGATTGCGATACCCGTTTTAACGTTGGTCTCTTTTTTTGTTTTTAAGATAAGGAAAGATAAAGTAATGATCTTCCTGTTGACATTCCTATTTTTTATGCTTGCACCTGTTATATTCAAAGTTAATAGTTTTCCGTTAGAGGGTGAATATTATTATATAGCAGAGAGGTTTTTATATGTATCGTTAATGCCGTTTTCACTCTTTGTATCGGCCTGTGCAGTAAGATGTGCTATTACTATAACCCCTTCTTTCCCCCTTAAATTAAGGGGGATGAAAGAGGGTTACCGGCGTGACAAAGATAAAATTATGATAGATATCAGGAGAAGGTATTTGATGAGCGGCTGGACGGCGATTATGATTATATTCGCAGTAATCACGATTTCTTCTAATACGGTATGGAGGAATAATTTCACCCTTTTCAGTAAGATTGTAAAAGAGTCTCCGGGTCTTGCCATTGGCCATAATAACCTCGGGAATGAATATCTGCGCAAGGGGTTTACCGACCAGGCAGTTGAACAATTCAGAATTGCAATAAGACTTAGACCTAACTATCCAAGACCATATTATAATCTCGGTAAGACATACAGATTTATAGGGCAAACCGGGGCGGCAATAGAATATTTTAATTATGCAATCAAGTTGAACCCCGGCTATGTAGAGGCATGCTATAATCTCGGTATAACCTATGAAGCTATTGGCCGGTTCGATAAAGCGATTGAACAATATCTAATTGTGATAAAGTTGAAACCAGACTGGGCAACACCCCACTTTAGTCTCGGACGTATATACCTTACTAAGGGGGACATAGAAGATGCGGGTAAAGAATTTGAAATCGTACTGAAGATAAATCCCCGGTTTCGCGAGGCTCGAGAATTTCTTGAGCGGATAAGTTCCTTGAAAAACCGACAGAGCAAGGGGAATGGTTAGGATGGATATGAAATATTGACTAAATTTTATTCGTTCTGGTAAATTTATTAGAGTATTTTATAAGGAGAAAAGACACGATGATTCAAAAAACATACAGGAAAAAGAAGGTAGTTGTGTTTCTGGCGGTAGTAATAATTTTTTTATATGCAGGATATGCGTATCCGCAGACCGATTGTGCAAAGTGCCATAAGCAGATAGCAGTTAAAAAGGTCGTTCATGCCGCAATCCAGACGGGGTGTGAGTCATGTCATACGGAGCCGCACCAGAAGAAGCCGAAATTCCCGAAGGGACTTTCCTCGGACATACCCGATCTATGCTACGGCTGCCATGATAAGACCGGTTTCTCCAAAAAGAATATTCATGCACCGGTTGCAGGCGGTATGTGCTCCGGGTGCCACGATTCGCATTCGACCGATAATGCAAAACTGCTTATAAGCGAGCCGCCTGAGTTATGTTTTACCTGTCATGATAAAACCGGTTTTTCGGGCAAAAAAGTGGTACATGCACCTGTGATGGGTGGCATGTGTTCATCCTGTCATACACACCACAGCTCTGAAAACGAGAAACTGCTTACGGCTCAGCAGCCCGGTTTATGTTTCACCTGTCATGACAAATCGAAGTTTGAGAATAAGATAATCCACGCGCCTGTGGGCAGCGGGATGTGTACATCCTGTCACTCTCCGCATCAGAGCGATAATGACAAATTGCTTATTTCGGCACAACCCGATATCTGCTATAACTGTCATGATAAAACGGATTTCACGAAGAAAAATGTCCATGCGGCGGTGATGATGGGCTGTACGGAATGTCATAATCCCCATTCGAACAAACAGAAGCTGCTCTTTGAAAAAAGCATTAACGGCCTCTGCCTTCTTAAATGTCATGCTTATGTAAGCAAAGCACCTCATGTATTATTCACAGCCGGAACTAAGGGACATCCGCTCAGGGGAAAGAGGGTTAAAACTTCGGGCGGGAAAATAGAAATAGATAGAGACCCTTTGAGACCAGATAAGGAATTTTCCTGTTCGAGCTGCCATAACCCTCACAGCTCCGACTATGTAAAGCTGTTCAGGTATAAGGCGGATTCGGCCTATGAATTGTGCTCCCATTGCCATAAAGATTTTTGAACCTCTTTGGCAAAGAGGGGTTAGGGGAGATTTATTGAAAATTTATTTATTCAAAAATCCCCCTTCATCCCCCTTTGCCAAAGGGGGAATATAAGGACACCCCACAGCAGAGACTGTGGGGTATTGAAAAACTACTAATAAAGCATGTGTAAAAACACACAAAACTGAGGTTTATCACACAATTAACAACAGGTTATAGGTTATAGGTCATAGGTAATTTAGGTTTATATAGTATTTATATAGTAGTTATGAAGTGTTATTATTGAATTATCTAAGCAGACTCCAGGCTTCTGATTGGTGGTATAAAAATTGCTAAAATTTAATTATGATAGAATTAACATTTAAGAATTTAAAAAATATTGCTTGACATTTTTCAATAGAAAGATGTAAAGTAATTAACAAAATTTAAAGAGTAGTTCTATTTCAAACAAGAAGGGAGGTGAAAATGAATGAAGAAGATAATACTTTTAGGCCTTACCCTGATGCTAATCCTCGGCCTGACAACCGTTGTTTATGCAGCTAACGCTATTAAAAATGGCGGTGAGCATAACATGGCTGCTCAGGTTGGTGGTGATGCGGCTTCCGCGGAGGTTTGTAAATACTGTCACACCCCACATAAGTCGGCTGAAGGCGTCATCACAAACACCTTGGTTCCGTTGAACAACAGGGTAGCAGGAGCTAATGACATGACGGCATGGTGTATGACATGTCATGACGGTACCGGTGGAGTAGGAGCAACGGCGGAAACAATAGTAGACTATACAACTCCTGTAACCTCTAACGTGACCGAGGCATACGCAGTACTTACGGGTGTTGGAATGACCCTCGGTGCAAACAACCATCCAGCAGGCGGAGCAGCATCGTATGGTACTACAACTGCTAATGGTATAGTCCTGTATGCGGAGGCTTCTGCTCAGTCTGATCTGAGTAGCACCGCCCTCGGTGCTCAGGATTCCGTGTTACTTAATAGCAGAGTTGACTGTAATTCCTGTCACTATGTCCATGTATACCAGCAAGTACCGACAGTGGCAAATCAGCAGAGAGACAGCTTCTTGAGAATCCTTAATACCGGCTCAAGGATGTGTCTTGCATGCCATAACATCTAAGTCGAACTGTTGATACTCCGCAGAGACGGCGGGGTATCAAAAAAATAAATCGTACTTTGTCATTCCCGCTTGTCGGGAATCCTTCTGACCCCCTCTTTGGAAAAGAGGGGTTAGGGGAGATTTATTGAAAATTTATTTATTCAAAAATCCCCCTTCATCCCCCTTTGCCAAAGGGGGAATATAAGGATACCCCACAGCAGAGACTGTGGGGTATTGAAAAACTACTAATCAAAAATTTCTGGATACCCGCTTTCGCGGGTATGACAACAATATCGATTCGCTCGATACTTTTGCAAGAGCCTCCCCCTTTTATTTTGCTATGATTTTTTGATATAATAATTCATTCTCTTTAACGGAGGTTTGAAATATGAAAAAGAGTTTACCGGCTACTGGCTACTTGCTACTGGCTACTATCTTTTTAATAGCGGGCTGTGCAACTACTCAAGAACCAGCAATTGATACATCAAATCTACAATGGCCGCCGGCGCCCGATAAGGCAAGGGTGAGGTATGTTAAATCGATAGCGAACGAGGCTTTTGGGGAAAAAAGTATATGGGATATGATGCTCGGTGAATCCGAGAAGTTTTTAGCCAGGCCCCGTGGAATTACTGTCGACAGGCTGGGAAATATCTATGTAACCGATCTTGGTTTCAGGGGAGTTTTTATCATTGACCAGGTGAAAAAAAAGATTAGAGACGTAGGTCTTTTTGAATCATCTTTTACTTCCGATGTTGCGGTGGATGATAACGGCAGAATATATATTGCCGATAGAGGAAGGAATAATGTGTATGTGTATGATCAGAATCGTAACTATATTCTTACTATAGGCAAAGCAGGCGAGCTTAAATCGCCTACCGGTCTTGCAATCGACAATGAAAGGCAGAGGCTTTATGTATCGAATTTAAGAGGACATGATGTTAAGGTTTACGACCTCTCTGGAAATTTCCTCCTCAAGATAGGCTGTGAAAAAGGGAGTGGGGCAGACGGCTGTTTTTTTGCACCGCAGGGTTTAACCCTTGACGGCGCCGGGAACCTATATGTGACCGACAGCTTTAATTTTAGGGTACAGTCCTTTACACCTGAAGGCAAATTCAAATTTAAATTTGGTGAGGTAGGTGATGCACGCGGCGATTTTGCAATGCCTTATGGCATTGCAGTAGATTCGGAAGGCAATATCTATGTATCGGATTTAAGGTTCAATAATGTACAGGTATTGAGTAAGGAGGGGAAGTATATATTTACTATAGGTGAATATGGGGATAAGCCGGGCACATTTTCTTCCCCGTATGATATTTATATAGATGAAAAGGATATGATATATGTTGTTGAAGAGGCAAACCGGCGTATTCAGATATTTCAGTACCTGAGTGAACGATATAAGAAAGAGCACCCTGAAGGGGAATCCGTAAAGGAAGCAGAGCAGCCTGCAGAAACGACTAAACAACAGCCTACCGGGAAGACCGAACCCGCAAACAAGGCAGAGCAACCCGTAAAAGAACCTGAACAGCCTCCCCTCTTTGGCAAAGAGGGGTTAGGGGAGATTTATTGAAAATTTATTTATTCAAAAATCCCCCTTCATCCCCCTTTGCCAAAGGGGGAATATAAGGACACCCCACAGCAGAGACTGTGGGGTATTGAAAATTTAATAAGTTTTATATAATGAGCCTAATATATTGAACCCTACCAATATCTTTTCTTTTCCCTCGTTTTTCCATGTCTTTTTGGTTTGGCACAATTCTTGAATATATTTATGAGCAGACCGTAAAAAATACCCAAAATTGGGTAAATAACCTCACTTTTTAGTGGTGAAGTGAGGTAAAATTCTCAGACAAAATTTTTTTGTCTGTTTGAATTCAGGCTCAAATGAGCCTAAAAGCATATAAAATGAGAATGACCAATAACCAAATAAAATGAGAATGACCAATGACCAAATATAATGAGAATGACCAATGACCAAATTACAATGACCAAATAACACGATGCAGGATGCACGATTCAGGATAAAAAATCTCATGGATCATGTATCGTGAATCATGAATCATGGAGTTATGAACGGCAGTCTGATTTATAAGATCGAGGATGGGCAGAGGCTGATGTCTTTGAACCTTACCATATGCGATGAGAATGAACTCAAACACAAGGGTCTTTCCGAGATCAGAAGGAATAGATTAATAAGGCTGCTTTTGGAGGCAAAAGAGCAAGGATGTCTTCTAAGTTATAAAGACCTGAAACTCATACTCCTTTCGTCGCTTGCCACATTAAAGAGGGACGTTAATTACCTGAGAGGTCAGGGGATGGAGATACCTATTAAGAATGGAAAATAAAGATAATGACCAATAACCAAATTACAATGACCAAATAAAATTCTTCTTAGTTTGGAAATTGGTGATTGGGATTTATTTGATTATTGTAAATTGGTAATTGGAGCTTAAGTAAACATGGTTGGAACTTGGAAATTGGTGATTGGGATTTATTTGATTATTGTAAATTGGTAATTGGAGCTTAAGTAAACATGGATTTTGGAAACCTTAAATATCACGTCACTGTAAGGGCCATGGTCAAGGATTATAATGTCAAGCCGCTTATGTTGACCCTCATAGATGTAGATGATGAAGATATTTTAACTTCTCAGGGCATTTCGGAACTCAGGAAAAAAAGGATCATAAGGCTTACCCATGAGGCGTATAAACAGGGTATGCCTCTGGGTTATGAAGACTTAAATGCACTCCTTTTATCATCCATCTCGACCCTGAAGAGGGATGTAAATATACTCGAAAGGCATGGATACAGCATCCCCCTTAAAGGGAGAAGGAAAGGGTAAGTGAGAACCGAGAAGTTGGAAATAGGAACTATAGAAGCTAAGAGAAGGGGACGTTATTTCTTGCTTCTTACTTCTTACTTCTTATTTCTGAGTTTCCTAATGCCTGAAGATACGGCTGGCGCAATAAAAAAATATTCGCTTACGGGTGATATTACATTACAATACAGCGGTGATAAAACGTCCGGTGAGGAATATAAAAACGGATTTGCCCATAATTATACTCTGAATTTCAGCAGTTATCTGATTAAACCCAAATTCATTTCCTACAATATAAATACGGCATTGGCTTTAGGAACAGGCGATATAGGGAATTCCGGCAATGCAATAAGCTATGGTATTCAGACATACTTTTTCAGTGGCCGACCGTTTAGTATATCTCTAAGGGCAGCGAGAACCGATGGAAGTGATTATAATAGTAATGCATATGGTCTGTCCATGTCTTATAGGAGGATAAGGAAATCGAGAATACCGCCGGCAAAGCCTGCATCATCAGAAGATGACGACACAAATGCGAATGTTAATGCAAATGCAAATCTGAATGCAAATGCAAATCTGAATACGGATGAAAATCTAAATACGGATGAAAATCTGAATACGGATGAAGACGAAGAAGATGAGTATGGGAATATTGTCCCTAAACGGAAACCAAAGCCCAAACCTCAAATAAAGGCAGAGAAATTTTCTTTCTCGACTCTGTTTTATGATATCCTGCCGGTCCAAACTTCACTTGCTTTTGATAAAACCGACTATGAGTTCAGGGGTTCAAAATCAGACTGGAACTATGCCGATCTTTCATTTAGCGGGGATTATAAAAAAACAGACTATAGCGTGTATTTTGATTACTATGACCAAAAGAGTGATATCGGCGAGTCTAAGGGATTCGGTAGTGGTTTGCACACCATTTCATCAATTTACCGGAGATTTTTTGATCTATTGGAAAATTCTATCTATTACAATAAGAATGACGTAACGTCTTATAATATCAACTCTGCACTCCGCGGTACTATCAGAAAAGAGATGAGATATAATATTTCCGGAAAGTACTCTTTTTCTTCGGACTCGGAGCCTGTCTATGGTATTAGTTTTGATGTGGGGGGCGGCCTTCCGGGTAAGACTACATTTAAAGGTGTAGACCTTTCTTACAGTCTGGGTTTTGGCTATGGAGGTCATATATATAACGAAAATAATGATAATGCTTTTTATGCGAGCGGAGGATTATCCGCATATAAACGACTTGGACTTAATAGCAACCTGAGTTCAGCTCTCGGTATAAGTGGAAATACATCGGGTGACAGAAGGCTTAATTTCGATACCGGCATCAATTATACATTCAGGCCGAGAAAAGGATATACGGTCAGATTCGAGCTTGACCCTCGAAATCAAACTTTTAGGACAGGTACATTCAAGCCTCAGGTTTCAGGGTGGGATTATTCTGTTTCAACCGGATACACATTTGGACTTTCAGCGGCTAATAATGAGGGTGCCACACAGATTTACAGCTCTGCAACGGAGAACGCAGCAGTCACTACCTCTCCGAATAATACTATTATATCACACAGGGCAGAACTGAGAATGGTTGCCTTTATTAGGGGGATTACCCTATCATCGGATATTTTCTTTAACTATTATATGAACGTCTATAAAGAATTAATTTGGAGAACTTCGGTCTATAAAAGAATGAAAAAATTGGGCATTACTATCGGTACGGAGATGGTAAAAACATTGACGGACAGTGGAAATCCCGATACATCATTGAATATATATAATTTACTTGCTTATCCCATATCGAGAAATGCGTTACTCAGAATTGACTCGAAATACTCAAAAAAAACCGAGGATGATTCTGCCGGTAACTCTACCGGTAATTCTACTACCCTGAGTATCAAACCTTCCCTTTCATGGAGATTGAGATCGGTGTTTGTGGAACTGGAGTTAGGTCTTAAAGCAGATAAGAGCGGTGACAGTAGATCAAACGAAGAAAGCATAATGCTGAGGGTGAAAAGACCGTTTAAGATATTATAATTGTAAAAGATATGCGAGAATAGTATAAAATATAAAATATGAGAGAGGAAAGGATCCGTATGAAAAAAAATATGAGAATAATTTTAGTCTTAATTTTAGTGGGTATGGGTCAGTCCAGCCATTCTTTTGCTGCAGGGGCAAACAGTAACGGTACATCAATCGATGTTAATGCCTTTTTCCCCTCCGATCTTTCCTTTGCCGTAGAAGGGCCAAAAATTGTGGCAAGGGTGAACGATAAACCGATCTCGGAAGTGGAGCTCAATAGGGGGATAGATATCTATATACAGAAAAAGACTTATCATGGCGGCAGTATGGGGGCGGATAGGCAGGAATTCAGGGAAGCTGTTTTGAACACGCTTATAGAAAATGAGATTCTCGTTCAGGAGGCTAAGATCAGGAGGCTGAGCATCGAGGAAAAGGATATAGATAAGATGTTTGATGAGATGGAAAAGAGGTTTAAGAACAGAGATGACTTTGAAAGTGCAGTGAAGGCATCGGGTAAGACCCTTGATGAATACAGGGATTGGTTGCGGGCGAATGAACTGCTGAAGAAGATAATAAGAATCGAGATAGAAGATAAATCCGGATATTCGGATAGTGAACTTGAGGACTATTACAATGCAAATAAGGAAAAATTCTTAAGACCCGAAACCTTTAAGATAAGGCATATTCTTTTTGGGATCACCGATAATACTACGGATGAAGAAAGTAATGCGATAAAAGAGAAGGCAAAGGGTGTTCTCGATAGGGCAAAGAAGGGCGGGGATTTTGCCGACCTTGCTTATAATTATTCTAATGATCCATATAGGGTAAAGGGCGGCGATCTCGGATGGATACATAAGGGTGAAACGCTTACCGCTGAACTCTGGGATATTGTATCGAAGCTTAAGGTTGGAGAGATAAGCGATCTGATAGAAACCATATACGGCTACCACATAATTAAACTCGAGGAAAAGAAACCGGAGAAACAGTTGGATTTCTCCGAGATAAAGGATTCTCTCAAGAAAAAACTCGAGGCCAAGCGTTATACGGCTACCAGAGAATCATTTATAAGCGGACTTAAGGCAAAGGCAAAGATAGAGATATATTAATACGGTCATAAGTATGAAGACATTAATTATTATAAAATCCCTCCTAACCTCCCTTTGCCAAAGGGAGGAAAGATTCCCCTCTATCAAGATGGGATTAAGGGGTGTGTTCCCCTCTTTAGCAAAGAGGCTGGGCTCCCGTTGCCACGAAGTATTGCAACGGGAAGCGGGGAGATTTTTTAAAAATGATGCCTTACTTATGCACTCCTTATTAATTTTTGCATTTTGTATTATTGTTTTTACTTCCTGTGCCCCGGTCTATAAGGCTAATATCGATATGACTGATTCGGAGAGGATCATATGGCCCGGACCACCGGAAAAACCGAGGGTAAAATATCTGTGGAGCATTTATTCTTTAGCTCCTGATATGTCGTTTGTGGATTTTCTTGTAGGCGGTGGAGATCCGTCCGATCCTAAGACCAGTTATTCGGTGCTGTTGCCGCATAGTGTTTATTTTGAGGGTGAGAGGCTTTATATAGCCGATCCCGGCGCTATGCGGGTTACTGTTGTTAATATAAAGACGATGGATGTTTTGCAGGTAGGCGTGAGCGGCAAAGGTGAACTGGAATATCCTATCGGTGTTATTGCCGATAGGGTAGGGAATATATACGTGACAGACTCCAAATTAAATAAGGTTTTTGTCTATAACAAGGATGGGAAGTTCATCGGAAATTTCTCCAATGTTGATTTTCAGAGGCCGACAGGGATTGCTTATGATAAGGAAAGAGATATCATATATGTTGTCGATACACTCGATCATAAGGTCTACAGTGCGGGCAGTGATGGTCGTGTGAAAATGAGTTTCGGTAAAAGAGGCCAAGGAGATGGAGAATTTAACTATCCTACCCATATTGCCGTTGACAGAGATGGAAGGGTTTATATCTCCGACTCATTGAATTTTCGCATACAGTGTTTTGACAGGGAGGGGAAATTTATCTTTAAATTCGGCGAGATAGGAAGTTCTTATGATCGATTCACAACGCCGAAAGGCACTGCATTGGACAGTGAAGGAAACATATATGTGGTGGATTCGGGTCAGGAAAATGTGAAGATATTCGACAGAAATGGAAGGCTTCTTTTGTTCTTTGGAGAGAACGGAACGGAGAGGGGAATGTTCTGGATCCCATCGGGCATATTTATTGACAGAGACGATAATATATATGTGGCAGATGCATTTAACGGGAGAATTCAGGCGTTTAAGTTCTTAAAATAGTTATATAGCAGTTGCATTTTGGGAGAAATGAAACACTCATGCCGGCAAGCGGCACAAGGGAGAATGAAAATCTCCCCTAACCCCTCTTTTCCTAAGAGGGGAATTCCTCCCTTTGGCAAAGGGAGGTTAGGAGGGATTTTCAGGTGAAAGGGATCAGGAGGTATAGATGAAAGATTTTATCGTTAAAAATTTTGCTGTATGTGTATTTTTTATATTATTTTATACGTTATACGTTATGCCTGAGCCGGTTGCCTACGCAGGTGTTGCCGAGACAAGGCATAATCTGTCGGTAGGCGGACCAGGGCAGATTAAGGCAAAATCGGAAACTGAAATATGTATTTTCTGCCATACGCCGCATCACTCAAGTACAGAGGGTCCGCTGTGGAATCGTAGTCTCAGCAAAGTAACCTATATTGTAGGATCGCCTACGGGTTCCCAGCTTACACGTCCCGAACAGCCTGATGGGAGTTCAAAACTCTGTCTTAGCTGCCACGATGGAACGGTTGCAATAGGGGCAGTGATTAATGCCCCAAGAAAGAAGGAGATTACAATGACGGATACGGCAGGATATTTAACCGCGGGTATGCTTTCCTCAAAGGCTCAAGGGTATATAGGTGTCGACATATCCCAGCACCATCCGGTCTCGATCCCTCTCAATGACGCCTTAATTTCAGCCAAGACAACGCAATATAATAACCGTGAGATTGCATATCCGGTGAAATCTCCCCCACCTGACAGTCCGGTAAAACTGAGGGCCACTAAAAATGTATATGGAGGGCAGGCAGGGTCTAAAGGTGTTCAGTGCTCAAGCTGTCATAACCCGCATGATGACACTATTAAATGTTTTCTTGTGGCAGGTACCTGTTCAACCTGTCCGTGCCCATCAGGAGAGGACAGGGGTGAACTATGTAATGCATGTCATTACACTGGAGATGCCGGCAGTAAGGATAGACCGCACCTTGACAAATCGAAGGTGAAAGGCGGCTGCAGTGCATGCCATACCGTTCATTCCAAAAAGGCGCGTGTATTAAATGATAGACCGGAGGAACTCTGCCTGAAATGTCATGGCCCGTCAGGCGGACCGGATGAAAGGGCACAGAGCAATATCTTCAGTCTTATAACAAAGAGATCGGTTCACCCTGTTTTGGAGACGTCGAAATATCATATGGCGAATGAAGAACTTCCGGAAAGAGATAGTTCTGTGCCGAGGCACGTTAGTTGTCTGGACTGCCACAATGTGCACATGGTAAAACCGGGAGAAAGGCTTGCGTGGATAAAAGGGACCGATGTCGGCGGTATAAAAAAGAAGACGGCAGAGAAGGAGTCGGAGGTATGTTATAACTGTCATTCCGACAGCATAAATCTTCCATCGAACAGCTATAATATTAGACTTGAGTTTAATCCGGCTAATGAATCCTATCATCCTGTTGAAAGGGTCTCAAAAGGCAGAAGTCAGAGCCTTCTCAAAAATATTGCGCAGGGAAGTCTTATAACCTGCTCAAGTTGCCATGAGCCTCACGGCTCGGATTATTCGCCTCTGCTAAGGGTGAACTATAACATGGAAGACGGTGTAGAGAGTACTTATGCATATGAGTTATGCTATGGCTGTCATGATCGTGATAGTATTCTTTCGAATCGGAGTTTCAAGGGCAGTCCGTCAAAAGACTATGGACATAAGGAACACATAACCTATCAAAAGGCCTCATGTTTTACATGCCATGCATCGCACGGAAGCGACATAAATCCCAATTTAATAAACTTTAATCCTTCTGTGGTCACCGGCGCAAGACAGTATCTCGATTATCAGGGTGGAAGGGCACAGTGCAATCTTACATGCCATGGAAAGGTGCATAAGTAAAAAGATTTGATGCAGGATTCAAGATTCATGATGCACGATTTATTTCCCATATCATGTATCTTGTATCATGCATCCTGCATCATGTATTATGAAGATACTTTTTATAGTTAAAGATATAGAATACATCGATCCTATGGGTGTGATGCTCCTCTCTGCCATTTCAAAGGAAAGGGGGCATCAGACATATCTGCATGTGCTTTCGGATGGTAATCTTATCGAATCCGTAAAGAGGATAACCCCGGATATAGTTACGTTTGCAAGTACAAAGACCGGTGAACACAGATATTACCTCTCTGCCAATGCAACTATAAAAAATAACTTTAAGGGACTTATTACTGTTATGGGAGGGCCGCACCCGACATTTTTTCCCGAGATAATAGAAAAAGAGGATATTGATGCGATATGCGTCGGCGAGGGATACGATGCGTGGCCTGAATTACTGGAGGCACTGAACAATAAAGGTGACATCAACAATATTCCGAATATCGTTACGAAGGAAAATCGTGTTAAAAATCCTGTTCCTATAATAAGGCCGAAGAGGAGAGAGATCGATTCGCTTCCTTTTTTGGATAGAGGGCTTATCTATAAAAATTCACGACTCGGCAGGTTCCCGATGCGAAGTTTTATGGTGGGAAGGGGGTGTCCCTTTTACTGTACATATTGTTTCAATCACATCTATAACACCATGTATAAGGGGCTCGGCCCGGTTCACGTGCGGATGAGTGTTGACCGGGTTATCGCAGAACTCAAGGATATGAAAAACAGGTACGAAACGCAGTTCATAAAGTTTTATGACGATATATTTGTATTCAGGGACGACGGGTGGCTGGATGAGTTTGTGGAAAAATATCCAAGGGAGATAGGTATGCCGTTTCACTGCTTAACCAGGGCGGATCTATTGACCGAACCTATCCTATTAAAATTAAAAAAGGCAGGGCTTAGGTCTATCAGCATGTCTATCGAGGCCGGAAATGCCTTTTTGAGAGAGAAGATACTAAAGAGAAAGATGACTGAGGAGGATATTATTAAGGCATTCGAACTATGCTATAAGCATGATATTCCTACATTCTGTAATACCATACTTGCCATACCCGGCAGTTCGATAAAAGAGGATATAGAATCACTCGATATAAATCTGAGATGCAGGGTAACATTCGGGGAGTTCCCGATCTTTTTCCCTTATCCGAAGACCGAGCTTGCGCAATATGCGATAGACAACGGTTATTTTGACGGAAATTTCGATAAGCTGCATATGAGCTATCAAAGCCTGTCCCCACTTGAATGTTTTACAGGGAAAGAAAAATTAATGCAGGTGAATCTTTCAATGCTCGCAACCGTATGTCTCTGGCAGCCGTGGCTGAGGAATATAACGGTGAAGTACCTTATTAAATTACCACTTTCGGGTCTATATTTTCTATTGTACTATGCAGTAAAGGCATACCTTGTTAAGACCAGGATCTACCCGATGAAGTTCTCTTTATCCAATACCCTGAGAAACATATACGAAAGCTTCGTACTCGAAAAATTCAAGCATCTCAGGGAACAGCACGCACAAAAAGAGACCTTGTGAAAATATCCCTCTATGATCTTCCACGAAAACCCATAAAAAGTTTACCTTTGAAGTGATTCGAGGTACTGACGTGCCTGAATAAGATCAGGCTGTATCTTTAAGGCGGCCTGAAATTCCTTTATCGCCTCATTTATGAGGCCCCTCTGTTGATATATAATTCCAAGGTTGTAATGGGCATCCAACATCCTTGAGTTTACTCTTAAGGCGGTCTGGTAATGCTTTATAGCACTATCAATATGCCCAAGATTTAGATAGACATTACCTATATTATTATGGGCGTTTGCATAATCAGGTCTTAACCTTAGTGCTGAAAAACACGCCTCAAGAGCCTCGTTTAATCGCCCCATTTTACTATAGGCAATACAGAGATTATTGTGAGCCTCTGCATAATCAGGTCTTAATCTCGATGCGAAAGAGTATTTTTCGATAGCCTCGTTCAATCGCCCCTGATTACAATATATATTACCAAGTTCGAGATGAGCAGAGGCAGCAGTTGGTGATTCCTTCACAATTGTGCTGAAAAGAATAAGATTGTTTTTCCATATCCTATTGGAGGAGATCGTAATCATTACAAATACCATTACAGCAAATAACCACCCGATTACCAGATATTTATTTTTCCGACTGCCTTTAAGTTTTAAAGCAGACATTATTACGAAAAAAGGAAACAATATCGCCGGCACGTACAAAAACCTCTCAGCAATATACATTTGATCCAGACCCGATAAGAAGCTATTAACTTTCCAGATAACAGGTGCAAGCATAATAAATGGGAATAATAAAAGAAAAAGCATTACCTTATCTTTTCTTGATTTAAAGGCAAGGAAAACAATTGATATTAAAACAAGCATTGCAATCATAACCTTCGGTTCAAGTATAGATGTATACCACCTTGCAGGATAAAATGGACTTATCGGATAAGGGATTAACAATAGTCTTAGGTAATCTAAGGTTGCCACTGCCATTGTTAAAACCCTTGTAAATATCGGCTGATCCACCCTCCCCCCAAAAACAGTACCAACAACCATCTTCCTTAAAAGAAGATATAAGCCAACGAGCACCATATATGGGATTATTTCTACCATGCCCCGTTTCACCCCGTTAGAGATATCTTTTCTAACGGGGTTTATACCCTTTTCGGGGATTGCAAGGATCGCAAGTGCGAATGGAAACATCACTGCGAATTCCTTCGACAACAATGCAAGAGAGAATGTTAAAAGCGAAAGAAATCTTTTCTCTTTCAAAAAGAAATAAAGGCACAGGATTATAAAGAGACCGAATAGAGGCTCTCCTGCTACCGATCTACCCACTGATTCGTTATGCACAGGATGAATAGCAAAGATAGAGGCCGCTATAAGAGATATCAGCTTCTTATTATCGTTGTCAAAAAGAAGTAGTCCCACTCTATATAATAATATTGCATTAATCAGATGAAGCAGGATATTTATGAAATGGAAACCCAACGGATTCGGGCCCCAAAGCTTATAATTGAATACAACAAACATGTTTAAAACAGGTCTATAATAAAGACTGTTCTCCCATAAAGGCGTTGTAAAGATCGAAAGAATCTCTTTTTTAAGAACAAGTCTGTTATCGTCCCATACAAATGAGTTCTGGAGGGAATTCCCAAATGCAAGTGCAACGAGCAATATAAGGATAATGAAAGACCGCATTCCGATGTATTATGTGGGATATAAGATACATAATGCAAGATGGCCGAAAAATAGACATAGACTATAACGCACCGATATATCTTAGTCTCTAAGTCCTCTCAGAAACTCTCTATTTTGAATATACCATTCGACCGTATTTTTTACGCCTTTCTCTATAGAAAGGGTAGGTCTCCAGTCAAGTTTTTCTTTAGCCTTATCTATATTCGCCCACGTTGCAAAGACATCGGCAGGGTGCAGAGGCAGCCATTTTATTGATGCCTTTTTACCGAGGTGTTGCTCTATGAGATTTATGACATACATTAATTCTACAGGGTTATCGTTCCCGAGATTAAATATCTCATAGCCGAACGGCTGGAGGCACTTAATCGTCCCGTTCGCTATGTCGTCTATATAACTGAAATCCCTCTGTTGTTTACCATCTCCATAGACAGGGATCGGTCTGTCGGCATCGATATTCTTAATGAATCTGAAGATACTCATGTCCGGTCTTCCGGCCGGGCCGTAGACGGTGAAATATCGCGGGATACTTACATCAATGCCGAAGAGGTAATGATAGCTATAGCACAATGCCTCCGCCCCTTTCTTTGTGGCAGAGTAAGGAGAGAGGGGGTGGTCTGTATTGTCGGTTTCTTTGAATGGCATTTTGTTAAGACCGTATATGCTCGATGTGGATGCAAGGACAAATTTCTTTACGCCCGAGTTTTTACAACATTCAAGGAGGTTCAATGTCCCCTTGGTGTTAGCTTCAAGATACACCCATGGGTTTTCCACCGATGCCCTTACGCCTGCCCTTGCGGCAAGGTTGATAACGGCATCTATTTTGTAATCGGCAAATATTGTCTTTAACTCGTCAAAACTACCTATATCACAGCGATAGAAATAAAAGTTAGGAGTTTTTGAAATTTGAAATTTGAAATTTGAAATTTGAAATTTTTTTAATTGTTCGAGCCTCCATTCTTTCAACCGGGGGTCATAGTAGTCATTTATGTTATCAATTCCGATGACTGTATAATCGTTCTCGATCAATCTCCCGGCAACCTTACTGCCAATGAATCCAGCACAGCCCGTTACTACAATAGTCTTCATTCTGCCTCCAGAGTTTTTTTTAGATAGGCTTCTTCTCATATCAAGTGGGTAAATATTTCCTGCCTTATTTCCCCTCTATTAAGAGGGGACTAAGGGGTGTGTGCCTTTATCCACGCTTTCATTATAAACACACCCCTAACCCCTCTTTTTAGAGGGGAACTTAAGACTTCCCAGTCAATAGGAGAAAGAACCTATATCTATACCTCAAATATTATCGGTACTATCATGGGGCTCCGCTCCATTGTGTTCCTAAGATATTTCTTTAAAACCGTTCTGATCTTGGCCTTAACTAAAGATGAATCAGACATTATCTCTTTGTCAAGACTTTTCAGCGTGTCAGACACAAGATTGCTTACATCGCTTATAAGTTCCGGTGATGCATCCTCGAATATGAATCCCCTTGAAATTATGTCGGGGCCGGAAACCAACCTGCCGGTAAGTTTTTCTACCGCAATCATAATGAGGACAATACCGTCGTGTGCAAGCCTGCGTCTGTCCCGGAGTACCATATCTTCGACGTCTCCTATGCCTTTACCGTCAATAAATATCCTGCCCGAATTGATCCTGCCGTTTTTCCTTGCTCCTTCTTCGGCGATCTCAAGTATCTCGCCATTTTCGAGTATGAATATATTTTCTTTCGGGATTCCTACCTTATCGGCAAGGATTGAGTGATATACGAGATGCCTGTACTCGCCGTGAATAGGCATAAAATATTTGGGTCTCACCATATTGAGAATGAGCTTAAGCTCTTCCTTTGAAGCATGACCCGAGACGTGTACCTCGGAAACCTTTTCATAGATAACATTTGCGCCTCTCCTGAAAAGATGGTTGATGATCCTTCCTATGGATCGCTCGTTTCCCGGTATCATCTTTGCCGAAAGTACGACCGTGTCCCCACCCTTAATCTTTATATGCTTATGTTCGTCCGTGGATATTCTCGACAGCACACTCATGGGTTCGCCCTGACTGCCGGTCGTTATTATCACAACCTCTTTGTCATCGAGGTTCTTAAGGTCCTCGAGCCTCAGCCATGTCTCTCTCGGTATCTGGAGATAACCGAGATCGAGGGCTATCTGTGCATTGGAGACGATACTCTTACCGCAAAGGATTACCTTTTTCCCGAATTTTACCGCAACGTCTATTGCCTGTTGAATCCTGTGTATATTTGAAGCAAACGATGCGATTATTATCCGTCCCTTTGCCTTAGAGAAGATATCTTCGAATGCGCGCCTCACCTCTTTTTCGGAAAACGTAAATCCCCCTTTTTCCGCATTCGTACTGTCTGAGAGCAGCAATAACGTACCCTCTTCACCGTACTCGGAAAATTTATGAAAATCCATTAATTGTCCGTCAACCGGTGTAGGGTCAAGCTTGAAATCACCCGTATGCACGATCCTTCCGATGGGGGTATTTATTCCAAGCCCTACACCATCTACAATGCTGTGGGTGACCCTCACAAATTCTACGGAAAATCCTCCAAGATTTATTATATCTCTCGGTCTAACGGAGATAAGCGTTGCGTCTTCACGAGAATGTTCCTTGAGCTTTTCTTTAACAAGGCCGAGGGTAAGAGGGGTCCCGTATACCGGTACATCTATCTCTTTGAGAAGAAAGGGCAGCGCCCCTGTATGGTCCTCGTGGCCGTGTGTAAGGATTATCCCTTTAACCTTATCCTTGTTTTCGATAAGATAGGAAAAATCCGGGATAACAAAGTCAACGCCGAGCATATCCTCCTCCGGAAACATCAACCCGGCATCTACGATAATCATATCATTCTCATACTCAAAGGCGGTCATATTAAGGCCTATCTCCTCGACACCGCCGAGAGGTATGACGGAAAGAATCTTTTCCATTGCAAGAGATTATATCAGATTTTCGTACTGTAATGGCAGTTTTATTAAATTTTCAATACCCCACAGTCTCTGCTGTGGGGTGTCCTTATATTCCCCCTTTGGCAAAGGGGGATGAAGGGGGATTTTTGAATAAATAAATTTTCAATAAATCTCCCCTAACCCCTCTTTGCCAAAGAGGG
>JACQXD010000050.1 GCA_016208875.1 Nitrospirota bacterium | reverse complement strand
TATAACTCCCTGACCTACGATAAAACCGGCATGCATATTTGCCCATATCAACATCAACAAAGGAAGCGAGCAGTAGGTGAATAGGTGTCCTTCGACAGGCTCAGGCTGACACGGATTGTCATGGTGAGCTTGTCGAACCATGAATCGGTGATCCGCCTGAGGCGGAGGTGAATCGGCAGAAGCAACTGTCGCTCTGTCGCTCTGTCGTTCTGTTACGCTGCTGCTCTGCTGATCTTCTGCTCTGCTGTTCCGTTTCATCTCATCGAGCAGATAAAGCAGTATCGCAAAGAACAAAAATGAGAAGACCTGAGGTCTCTCAAGGCGATACAGCCGGGCAAATACTATCATGGCTATAGCTATAAAACCGAACAGAATAGTTCTGTCCGAATCTCTCGCCCTTTTATATACAAAGTAAATAAGACTACCAAGTATTATAAATCTCAAAATGATAAAACCACCCCAGCCTGAGACATAATAAATCCCATAATAAAATATCTGGCTGAGCCAGTAGGACGTTAGAACGAGCTGCTTTCTGGGATTCGAGGTAGCAGGCGTAGTGTAATTGAATGGATCATCTGCAGGAAGGGCAAGATGTTCGATTATCCATCTTCCGGTTGATAAGTGCCAGAAGAAGTCAACATCCCCGACAGGTCTTAAAAGAATAAAACAGAGACTTACAAATGTTGTCACAACAAGGATGAACCTTAAGAATCTTAATACCCTTTGATTATCCATTTTTTCACTTTCCTTCCCGGATAAGTCCCTCAACAAATTCCAGCCTTTTCTTTGCAACTTCATTGAAGGGATTAATCTTAAGAACCTTTTTGTATTCTTCGCCTGCCTCTTTAACCATCTGTCGGCTGTAATAATAAAGATCGCCTTTCAGTATATATAAGCGAAAATCCCCGGGCGAGTTTCTTATAGCGTCATCGAGTAACTTGAAGATATAACCGACAAACATATTCTTCGATATCTCGCGTGTACGAATAACATCATAATTTTCAGGAGTAGCCTTAACAAAAATCATAGAGCTGCCGCTCAGGAATACGGGGATCCATTCCTTATCCTTTATCATCGCGGCCACGATGCGAAGCATTGTCCCCTCCGGACCGGCGAGAGGTATTATTATGTATCGAACCCCATAACTCTCGAGAATCGCTTTATAATACGGGAGCCCCATCGTCCCGGGCTCTAAAGAAGCACTATTAATACTGCGGGACTGAAAATATGCGGACAATGATAAACTTCTTCCGTCTACATAGACCTTCCTTTCGGCATAAAATCTCCACATCAGATAACCGCCCCAGTCAAGATAATTATACATATTGCCTTTGATGTTATTATTCTTTATGAATCGAACCGCATCCTCAGGAAAATAATTGCCGATCCATTGACCTGTTTCAATGCCTGCTATATTTTTTATGTTGTTGAATTCTTTTTCCCTTACTACAAGAGTAATAATTGTAAGAACAGAAAGGGAGAAACAAATTACCTTAATATAATTTAATTTTGTTCTGCTCACCATAGACAACGAAAGAGAGATAAAAGGTACCGCCCATATAAGGAAAAAGGCGGTATACCTTACACTTGTAAATGAAAAATAACCGAGACCTGCGAGCATAAAGATATCCCGTACATCAAACCTCCCCTTAACAATCCTGTATAACAGGCTTAACGCTGCTATTAGAAGTAATAACCAGTAGATAATTATCGAATAACTAAAAAATATTTTAAAGAAATCGATTGTTCCAAGAAACTCCAGATTATATAATGTGTAAGATTCGGGAATTGTTAGCATTAGTGTAATTGCCTTATATGTATTTGGATTTATCAATGCCGATAATATCCCTGATACCCCTATGACTAAAAATCTTTTATAGGATAACCTTTCCATTGGTTTCAGAAAGGGATGCAGGAATTTTAATCCCTCGGATATCAGATATATCGATATTACCGCCTGACCTACAATATAACCACCATGCATATTTGCCCAGAGAAGCATCAATAAAGGAAGTGAGCAGTAGGTGAATAGGTGAATAGGTGAATCGGCAGAAGCAACTGTCGCCCTGTCGCTCTGTCGTTCTGTTACGCTGCTGCTCTGCCGATCTTCTGCTCTGCTGTTCCGTTTCATCTCATCGAGCAGATAAAGGAGTATCGCAAAGAATAAGAACGAGAAGACCTGGGGCCTCTCAAGGGGATACAGATGGACAAAAAC
>JACQXD010000247.1 GCA_016208875.1 Nitrospirota bacterium | reverse complement strand
TACATGATACATGATGCATGACTCACGATGCATGATTCACGATTCATGATGCACGATGTATGATTTTCTTTATCGTGTATCGTGTATCCTGCATCGTGCATCTTTTTTGTATCGTGTATCCTGAACTTTATATACATCACAAGCGACAGCAGGTAAAAGAATGTTGCAAGGGATGCAAACCGCTGGACTATATATGTAACTGCCTGCGTCTGAATGGGATGGCTAACGAAAAGTAACGCAGAAAATAATGCAATAGAAGTTTGGAAGTTAGGAAGTTGGGAAGTTGAGAAATTCTTATCTTCCCATCTTCTTATCTTCTCATCTTCTATATTATCCTGATAGCTGATTGCTGAATGCTGAGTGCTGTTTTCTGAATTCCGAATTCCGAAATCCGCATTCCGAAATGAGAAGTATGGTGTTCTAAGCGTTAGTGCAACAAGGAAGTAAACAAGGATTGCGCTGAATGTATGTGTTATAAGGTTAACAATATGGTACCCTGTAACATCAAGCCCACCTAGATGATAATTTAGAGCAAATGTCAAGAATCCAAACCATCTCGATTCCAGCGGTGGCCACAAATTGTTTAAATCTCTTAGGTTATAGTTATCGATAATATAGAGCGAATCGTCAAACTGAAACGGCACATTAAAGGTATTGGAGTAGGCAAGAAGGCCAACTATGGTAATGAGAAACAGATGAAAGATCGGATTACGGAATAAATTTTTTCTTGATGCTTCTCCCACAAATAAATATACCACTTCTCGATTTAATGGTGCAATGAACGGTTCGGCACTTGCATTATTAAGAAAAATCTTTTATGGTAAATGAAAATAAAAATAAGGAGAAGGTGATGACAAATACTGTTAAAGGCCAGAACCTTCAGGACAACTACTTGAACCAGTTGAGAAAAGACAAGATTCCGGTAGTTATATATCTTACTAACGGGGTGAGGTTAAAGGGTGTAATTAAGGGATTCGACAGCTTTGTAATTCTGTTAAAAGAGGTATCTCAGCAGATGATTTATAAACATGCCGTGTCAACGATAGTACCTGAAAAGGATATTGACCTGAGATTTGAAAATGAGCAATGAGGTACAAGAATCCGATCCCTACCGTTGACATTATTATAGAAATAGAAGGCGGAATCGTTTTGATAAAGAGACGAAACCCTCCGGTAGGATGGGCCCTTCCCGGCGGTTTTGCGGATTATGGGGAATGTCTTGAGGCCGCTGCGGTAAGGGAGGCAAAAGAGGAGACTGGATTAAGGACAAGGCTTGTAAGACAGTTTCATACTTATTCCGATCCCAAAAGAGATCCGCGCCGCCATACAATTACGACGGTTTATATTGCAAAGGGGAAGGGCAGCAAAAGGGCCGGCGATGACGCAAAGGATGTCGGGATATTTAAAAAAGACAACCTGCCTTCGCCGTTAATGTTCGATCACAAGAAAATACTTAATGACTATTTCAACGGGAGGTATTAGATGCTGCAGTTCATGAGGAAGCATGCAAAATTTTTCTATGTATTTTTCTTTATAATCATTATCTCGTTTATATTTTTCTACGTCGGCCCTGTCGATAAATCATCAATGGTTCCCGTGGCCGAGGTCGGCAAAGAGCAGATAACGCTTGAAGAATACTGGAGAACGTATGACAGGACGAGAGATTTTTACAGGGACATTTATAAGGAAAAGTTCGATGAGGATATGGAAAAAAAACTCAGACTCAAGGAAAAAGTTCTGGATTCTCTTATAGAAGAAAAGGTGTTGTTGCTTACGGCCGTGGATATAGGGATAAAGGTTAAAGATGAGGAAGTCGAGGAAGCGATAATGCACGAACCGGCGTTTACGCGTAACGGTGTTTTTGATAGGGAAGTATACCTGAGGACATTGCAGCTCAGCAGGGTTACACCCGAATTTTTCGAGAATGCAAAACGACAGGAACTTACACTAAAAAAAATAAGAAGGCTCATCGGTGAGTCCGTCGACATTACGGATATAGAACTAAAGATGATACAGGGGAATGAACAGACAGTAAATGCTCTCAGACAGGCTGTCTTAGTCGACAAACGGGAGAAGGCCATAAAATCCTATGTCGAAGCCCTGAAAAAACAGATAAAGGTCAAGATTAATAGCCAGTTGATCTCCTGAAATAGTCTCCTTCGACACAGACACTTCATCGCAGCAGGGTGTCGAAATGCCGGGCATTACCCCGCACGAAGTGCGTCTACTATATTCATGCGTGATGCCCTGATGGCAGGAAGGACGCCGCCGGCAAGACCCATGATCAGGGAGAAAAGAAATGATTCGCAGATGATCTTCCACGTCAATGTGAAAGAGAATGCGAGATCGGAAAAGGTCTGCCAGTTCATTGTCGAGATCGTAAAGAATTGCAGAAAGGAGGCAAAGAAAAGTCCTGCGACCCCTCCAATAGCCCCGAGGAACAAAGATTCTGCTATGAAGGCCATTAAAATATTTCTTCTTTTAAAACCGAGTGCACGGAGCGTCCCGATCTCGCCGATCCTATTGGCAACTGCCGCATACATGGTTATCATTGCGCCGATCATTGCACCGAGGGAGAATATGATCGTCAGGGAGACCCCGAGAATACTCAGGAATGTAGACATCATCTCGGACTGGTCTGCATAGTATTTTGTCTCGCGTTTTGCTTCGAGTGTGAGTCTCGGGTCGGTTTCTATCCGCTCCTTTACATCCCGGAACTCTTCCGAATTGCGAAGCCTGAAAAGAACGGATGAATATACAGGCCTGCGAAATGCCTGCATTAGTTGATCCGCATCTCCCCATATCTCCGAATTGTAGCCGGTGTTTCCTGCATCGAATACCCCGACGACTGTCCAATCCCGCAGGGCAAATCGGAGTTTACCGCCTATCTTTACGCCGGCAAACTTTTTCGCTATGCTTCTGCCGGCGATTATTTCCAATGAGCCTTCTCTCGGCATCCTGCCTTGCGCAATCTTTACCTGCGGTCTGAGGGTCAGAGAGAATTCATCTATCCCTCTTATCTGAATAAGAGAAGTCGAGTCGCTTCCCTTTTTAGCAAGGTTCATAAGTACAACCAGTTCCTTTGCCAGAAGAGGCCGTCCGTTTTCGCTAATAGCTATCTCCGGCTGGGTTTCGACAATCGAGGCCTGTGTCCGGTCAACACCGCTCTGCATCTCGGCATTAGACGCCTTGCGTATCACAATAACGTTATCGTAAGATCCGGTCTCGACGAGCGTCTTTCTAAGCCCTTCCGCCAGCATCAGGGCAGCAGCAAAGACGAATACGACAAGGGCCATTCCGGAGGCCGTAAGGATGGTGGTAAGCCTTCTCGTTAAGAGATTGCGGAAACTATATGACAAAGGTATCACAGGTTCTATTTTACATTTTTACATTATTTTCCTGCCGTCTTCTTTATTCTACGATACGAGACCATACTTCATATCCTGTTTTACCAATGCCTCGAGTGTTGCATCGAAGTAGGGTTTCCTGCAGTCAATGCCGTCCATATGCCCTTCGCGAACGAGTTTCATATACCTGCAGCCGCCGAAACATAAGGGCAGATAGCTGCATTCGAGGCACTTATCGTTCTTCCAGTTGTAGAGGTTGTGAGACTTTGTGAAGTCTTTGATACCCGTTCTTACATCTCCGACACAGAATTCTTTTCTACCGATCAGGCCCGGGCATTTGTAAATATTTCCATCGTAATTGATCAGCATCCTCTCGTTAAATTCGATCATGCATGCACCTGGCATAACCCTTTGTGCCTTGTATCCCCTTTTTAGTATCTCTTCCCTCAAAAAGACATTCGAATCAAAAAGCCACGGTTCGTTAAGAGACATAATCCCCTCTCCGAAATCCGGAAGCGCTATCCCTTTACTTTCTTGTGTGACAAAGTCAAACCTTGCATCCGCAATCCTGTCCGGCGGCAGACCGTTGTCCATCATATAGTCGAGAAGCCGGGGGAACTCTCGATAATTTTCTTTTGTGTAATTGCCGCCTATCTGAACCTCTATCGAGCCGGCAATCTCTCTTACATTTTTAAAGATCACGTCAAAGCTTCCCCTGCCGGTTTTAAAAGGTCTGAATGAGTTATGTATTTTTTTAGGGCCGTCAATAGTGACGCTTGCCCTGAAAAACCCGAGGGGTTTAAGCCTGTCCACAATCCTTTGCGTCAGAAGCGTGCCGTTTGTGGTTAATGAAAAGGTGTATTTGACGCCTTTTTCTTCGGAAAAGGTTTTTAGTTTTTTTGATATATAAATTATCGTCTCTACGCTTAACAGCGGCTCTCCGCCGTAAAATATAAGGTTAATCTCATCAATCCCTTTTGAGGCTGCGGTCCTTTTCTCGATAAATTCGACAATGGAATCGGCAGTCTCTTTTGTCATGTAATATTTACCCTTTCTCGTGCCTTCGAAGCAATATCTGCATGCAAGGTTACAGTCTAAGTTCACGGCAACATTGGCCCTGAAGATATTGTTTATTGAATTAATTTCATCCACATAACAAAGCATCTCTTTTTTTTCTTTATTAACGTCGGCAGTTATAATTCCGAGTTCGAGGAGTTCCTCTTTTTCTCTTTTGGGAAGTCTGTTTTTCCTTATGTCTTCGATATAAGAGTGATTTGCCTCGATGATCGAACCTTCTTTAGTCGAAAAGACAATAAAGTTTTCAGGGTCGTCTTCTTTAGGATAGACTTTACAGTATCTCGAAAGTTGCATTCTATAAAAATAGGGAACGATCCCTATTTTTATCTCCTTTTAGAAAAGTTTACCTGCGCAGGTCGGCAAGCATATGCATGATTTGATCCAGTCTGGTATGAATCTGGTCAATCCGGGCATTAACGGAGTTGAAATTGTCATCTACTGTTTTGAACCTGTCATAGATTGCCTTCATATCTTCTTTGTGCTCCTGCCTCATCTGCCCTATTTCTTCTCTAACTTCTTGCCTCATCTGGTCTATGCGGATAGTGACTATGTCTATTCGGCCATTGACGGATTTAATCTCATCTTTAAGTTCTTCCTTGACAGAGTCTATCCGGCCATTGACGGATTTAATCTCATCTTTTATCTCTCTTGTTCTTTCATCTACGGCATCATAGATCAGTTCAAGAGTAACCTTTTTTACTAAATGGCTTATCGCTGCTCTCATAATACTTCTCCCTTTGTTGGCTCTTGAGGTAAGTTTAACAAAAATAAATATTGGATTGCAAACAAAAAAAAGACTTCTGTAAGAGCAAAATAGAAATGTCCTAAAAAAGAACTTTGCTTGAAAAAACTCCCCTTTTTTGTTACCCCGAATAAAGTGAGGGGTCTTAGAATCGGCGATTATGTGTATAATAGCGTATACATATTTTGCTTAAATCTTCGACCTCGAAAAAAATGTTGAAATGGATATCTTTCACCGTATATTTAAAAAAGATGAATTGAGATTGCTCTGGCCGTTCTATCTGATGTTTCTCTTATTATGTTCCTTTGCAGTGATAGAACCGATCTGGATGATATTCCTCAGGAAACATTTCAGTTTTTCACAGATCTCCCTTGCCCTGGCATTGCAATGTCTCGCAATAATGCTGTTTGAGGTCCCGACAGGGGCGATTGCGGATATCCGGGGCAGGAAAGTGTCCGTAATCTTAAGTCTGGCACTGGAAGGGTTTTTATGGATTATCTTGCCCTTTGTAAGGCTGCCTTTTTCCCTATGCCTTCTTTTTTTCGTGATGGGGATATTCAGGACATTGGGGTCCGGAGCAGACAAGGCATGGATGATAGATTGGCTGAAATTTCACAACAGGGACGATCTCAGCCATGACATGTTCGTAAAGACCCAGAGCCTCGTCAATATCGGTTTTTCGATAGGGGCACTGCTTTCGACCTTTCTCCTTTTCTTTCTCGATATGGATTTCCTTTTTTTTATACGGGGAGGAAGCTTTATACTCGTCGGTTGTTTCCTTGCCTTTTTTTCCAAAGAAAGTCCCCATGAAAAACAGGCACATCTTCATAAAGACCTGCGTGAATTTTCCCGCACTATATCACAGGGCTTTTCCATCTTACTTAAAAACAAGAACCTTTTCTATCTCCTCATCGCTACGGTGTTTACGTACATTACATTCTCCGGTACTGTTTTTGCGGTGCAGCCGTTATTGGTCAGCCTTTCCCTGCCTGTCAGGTATCTCGGCACAGTCTATTCGTTAATCACCATATCCGGCATCGTTATCCCGTTTCTTTCTAAAAGAATATTAAGGCTGATAGGCACGGAACAAAAATATCTTGCCGTTACAACACTCGTACAATTCCTTTCCTTAATATTATTATTTTTCGTTGATAAGCCGTTATTCGGTTATGCGGTCCTTATAATCTTATCCGTAGAAGCCATGTCGAATCTAAAATCCCCTGTGGACACTGTTTTCTTTCATTCTTTTATCCCATCCGAGACAAGGGCAACGGTAGGGTCTGTCCAGAATATGATACTCTCGATTTTTCCCCTCTTGAGCATCCTCTTTGCCGGTCATATTATGGATAAAATAGGGTCTAAGATGATGGTGTTATCCTTTTCGTTCTTCTTGATCCCGGCAGTAATCTTTTACCTGCTTATTAGCAAGGATGAGGATGTCGAGAAATCGACTTCAAAACTTAACCTTACAGCTGCATAAAAACAAACACTAATAGCGTGC
>JACQXD010000246.1 GCA_016208875.1 Nitrospirota bacterium | reverse complement strand
GAGGGCAATCGGCAGGCCATTGAAGATGCAGATACTTGCCGATCCGAGAGGTGATTTGAAGGCTTCTTATGAGGAAGGGGTAAGTATCAAAGATGAAATTGGAAAGCTCGATGACTGGATGAATATCTTTTTGATGACAACAGATATAAAGACAGACTCTGTGAAGGCAAAGATCCGTAACTTTGATATTGTCCACTTTGCAGGACATGCCGAGCACAGTGTCTTAACTCCCGAAGAAAGCGGATGGTTCTTAAAGGATGGGAAATTAAATGCAAAAGATATAAAGAATATGACAGGTGGTATGCCTATGCCCTCGTTGGTTTTTTCTAATGCCTGCCAGACAGGACAGACAGATGAATGGAGGATCGGAGAAGATTACGAACATGGGATATTCGGCCTTGCAAATGCCTTTTTGCTCTCAGGCGTGCAGCATTATATAGGAACTTTCTGGGAAATTCCCGATGAAGCAGGTTCTCATTTTGCAATACACTTTTACAGGAATCTTATTCGGGGTGTTACGATTGGAGAGGCTATGCAATTATCGAGGCGTGCCCTGATAGAAAAATATGGGGAAGACACTATTGTCTGGGCAAGTTATGTCCTTTACGGCGACCCTACTACAAAATATATCAACCTTGACATAGAGAAGAAAGATACTGTAGAGACACTTATTCATGGGACCAATGGTGCAGGAAAACCGACATCATCTTCGCCGGAGAGAACACCACCATATAAATGGGTTCTTATCAGTAGCGTGTCGTTGCTTCTCATCGGTCTGGTAATGTTCACTTTTATAAATCAAAAAAATAAACTTACCACATTCGAAGATCGAAAGCAGGAGCAGGTTCTCTCGGATCAAAAGGCAGCAGACGAATCACGCAAGAGGATTGATGAATTGGTAGCTTCTCTTTCAGCTAAATATAGAGAAGGCAAATTCGAACAGCCAAAGGCTGTTCAGGATGAGTGGAGTACAAAACCTCTTACAATGGTATTCATGGATATAAAATCCTCCGAAGGCGGCAGCGATGACAGCGAGCGATTAATAGCACAACTTTCCCGGTTCATTCAGGCAGAGACTAAAATAAACATGGTTGAAAGGGAAATACTTACAAAACTTCTCGAAGAATTAAGTTTAAGCTCTTCTGCCCTTGCCGATCCTGCAACCTCATTAAAATTAGGTAAGCTGCTTTCGGCAAGGATCATCATAACCGGCAGCATTATCCCTGAGAAAAAAGCACAGACTATCATCCTCAGGTTTATTGACACGGAAACTACGGCAGTCACAAAAGTAATCTCGGCAGAGTCACTATCAGGAGAGATAGACAAAGATACTATCGGCAAGATCGGTAATCAGATACTCGATTGGGTTAAAACAGATTTCCCTTTAAGAGGACGTATCCTTTCTGTTACAGGTGATAAATGCCAGATAAATCTCGGACAGATACACGGCATCAAAACAGGTAACAGACTGGAGATACTTAAGGAACAGGCGAAAGGCAGCGATTTGTATGCAGTAACAGGTGAAGTTGAAATAGGCGAAGTCGGAAAGGATAAATCAGTGGCGTCTATTTTAAACAGGACGGATGTGATAAAAGAAGGGACTAAGGTAAGGGGAAAGTTACTGAAAATTATGTAAGAAATAGGAAGTTTGAACGTCTAATATAATAAGCAGTCAGAGAAGTGTCAGTGAACAGTGTCAGTGTCAGCTTTAACTGAAAACTGGAAAATGAAAACTTGAAACTGTAGCTATTGAAGGGAAGTTGTGATGAACTTCATACAATCATCTGCATTAAGGATTTTTATGTTAAAGGATTTCAAATGAAGTTTGTTGGAGAATATTATGAGAAAGTTTAAAAGACAAAAAAGATTGGCTTTGTTATCGATTCTTTTTGCCTTTATAGAGCGAGGGAGGCTGGCATCAATCAGAAATTTCAAAGGGTTCTTATCCTCGATTAAGCACTACTTCTTCTTCCTGTGCAAGTATGGCGGCATACTGAATACATGCCCTGATATCCTCATCCGTAACAGGAGGATATTCTGCCTTAATCTCCTCATAGGTCATTCCGGCTGCAAGGGAATCAAGGATAACAAAAACCGGAATACGTGTTCCTTTGATACATGGTTTCCCGTGACATATAGCCGGGTCTATGGATATTCTTTCAAGAAGCATATCTTAGATATATCAAATTTTGTGACTAAAAGCAAGATTAAAAACGGAGATGATGTAAATAGGTTTGTTAAAAAACTGAAAACTGTCTTTTTAAACCGGAGGGAATTATGGGGAATTTAACTGAGAACTTAAAATCAAAGACTTTTGAGGGGAAATATGGGAAGTGTCCCTCATTTTCCCATCCCCTAGTTTTACCTACACAGAGGGATGGTGAGCAACCGACGAGTTTCCGGAATCTTTTTGCCCTGCATTCCTCACAGACCGAGAAGATAGCTCTAAATGACTTCGTAATTCTTGCAGAACGAAGCCCTTTAAGTTCGCCCACAAGCAGTTCGCTTTTACAAATTACATACGGATTTTCTGCCAATAGCTTTATCTTATTGGCAAGTACCTTCTTAAGATGGCTATATCGTGTAGTTTGTTTTAGAAACTCAGGAGAAAAGTATGTTTTATAAATCTCCGAATACCTCTTCAAAAGATAGCAATCTGGTTTTAGTGCGTAACTGTTGTTTTGCCCGTCTAATGGATTGGATTAATTCTTTGCTTGACATAAT
>JACQXD010000243.1 GCA_016208875.1 Nitrospirota bacterium | reverse complement strand
CTGTGCAGGGTCTGCATAACCGATAACTACTCCGACAGGGCCTTTAAACATATCACCGGCTACCGAGATAGATGTTCCACCCGAAGCGGCTTTCGCGAGTGTATTTTTAACCACTTTATAATCTATACTCGACCCTCGAAGACTCTTCCTGAAATCGAACAGCTCGGCCACGGTAAGACCCTTATAATCTGTAAAGACTACAGCATTCGCCCTATTAAATTTTTCCTTGAGCTCTGCTATAAGGTGCGATTTTTCTTCCCTTTTCAGCTTTTCCTCCTTTCCCAGAGACAGGGAAAGCGTCTCGGTAGGCCATCCGCCTCGGCGGACCGATTAAACATCAGTGAATAGTCGTTAGTGAATAGTCGTTAATTTTAAAACTGAATACTATTCACTGTTCACTAATCACTTTCTGTACCTACTGTCTCTGACATTATTTAAAATATCCATGATGCATGATTCACAACACAAAACCATTGTATTTCAAAATTAGCAATTATCATTTAAAATTTAGCGTTCTACTTCATTGCTAATCGTTAATTTTGCAATGATAAATTTGAATTTTATCGTGCATCCTGCATCTGTTGTTTCATTTACTCGTTATCGTACCTACATCAACCTTAATTCCAGGTCCCATAGTAGACGATATGGCAACCTTTCGAAGGTATTTGCCTTTACTCGTAGGAGGCTTTGCCTTTATTATCGAATCGATTATAACCGTAGCGTTCTCCATAAGTTTCTGCTTCTCAAACGATGCCTTTCCTATCGCTACATGTATTATTCCTGCCTTTTCGGTCTTGTACTCTACCTTTCCCGCCTTTATATCTTTCACAGCCTTTGCTATATCGAATGAGACCGTACCGAGCTTTGGGTTAGGCATAAGCCCCCTCGGTCCCAGTATCTTCCCAAGTTTTCCGACAAGTCCCATTATATCAGGCGTTGCAACTGCCTTATCGAATTCGAGCCAGCCTTTCTGTATCTTCTCGATAAGGTCTTCGGCTCCGACATAATCCGCACCGGCATCCCTTGCCTCCTTGTCTTTCTCTCCCTTCGCAAAAACAACGACTCTAACCTTTTTACCTGTTCCATGAGGCAATACAATAGCCCCCCTAACCATCTGGTCTGTTTTCTTGGCGTCAATTCCGAGATTCACAGCCATATCGACAGATGCATCGAATTTCGTATAAGAAGTGTCCTTAACCATGTCTATTGCACCTTCAAGAGAATATTCTTTTCCTCTTTCGACTTTATCTTCAATCACTTTCATCTTTTTTCCCATCGTCCACCTCTTTATCAAGATTCATGATGCATGATACATGATTCATGATTTCGATTTTTTATCTTGCATCTTGTATCGTGTATCCTGCATCGTTGTTTTAATCAATTACATCTACTCCCATGTTTCTTGCAGTACCTTTTATAATATTCATCGCTGCCTCGATGGAACCGGCATTGAGGTCCGGAAGCTTTGTCTGTGCTATCTCCTTTACCTGTGCAGAGGTTATCTTACCGACCTTATCTTTATTTGGAACACCGGATCCTTTAACAATGCCTGCCGCCTTTTTGATAAGTTCGGATGCAGGTGGTGTCTTGGTAATAAAAGTAAATGTCCTATCCGAATACACCGTCAAAACAACCGGGATTATAGTGTCGCCTAATGCCTGGGTCTGCGCATTAAATGCCTTACAAAATTCCATTATATTGATACCGTGCGGGCCGAGTGCCGGTCCTACAGGTGGTGCCGGATTGGCCTTCCCTGCCGGTATCTGGAGTTTCACCTGTGCGGTTACTTCTTTCTTTGCCATCTATTCCTCCTACATCAAGATTCATGATGCACGATTCATGATTCACGATACAGACATCCATGATATCTGATATATTTTTTCTATCGTGCATCTTGTATCCTGCATCGTGTATCTGTCGTTTTATTTTTATGCCTTTTCTACCTGAAAAAAATTAAGTTCAACAGGTGTTTGCCTGCCGAATATGCTTACCATTACACGAAGCCGTCCATGGTCCATGTCGACATCCTCGACGTAACCGAGAAAATTGGTAAATGGCCCATCCGTTATTCTAACAGTTTCATTCTTCTGATACTGTGTCTTAACCGGAACTGCGGGTCCCTTCTCCATCTGCTGCAGTATCACATCAACCTCTTCCTGAGATAATGCCACAGGATTCGAGCCTCCGACAAAGCCTGTAACACGGGGAGTTTTCCTCACAAGGTGCCATGATTCATCATCGAGATCCATTTCGATGAGAATATATCCCGGATAAAATTTTTTATCGCTCTCCCTTTTACTACCGCCCTTAAGTTCAATTACGCGTTCGGCAGGGACAAGAATTCGTGATATCTTATCCTTGAGGTTTTTCTGTTCTACCTTGTCTTCTATAGCCTGTTTAACCTTTTCTTCGGAACCGGAATAAGTATGTACAACGTACCAGTTTTTAACCATTCTTTTACCTAAACATATCCATAGTATAAGAAAGTTTATAAAACTCCTCTCTATACCTATTATATAAGTATTATGTAGAGTTTAGAGAGGAGTTCAATTATGTCAGGAATTTCAACAGTATT
>JACQXD010000242.1 GCA_016208875.1 Nitrospirota bacterium | reverse complement strand
TCATTATTGCAGGCAACATTGGTTTTACCTTCCTTATGGCGTTTAATACCTCGAATCCATTACGGTCAGGCAGGACATAGTCAATAATCGCAATGTCTATATGTTTGTGAATATGATTATAAGAAAGGGTTTTTATCCTTGCTTGGAGACCTGCCGGAACATATTATCGAACACTATTTAACACTTTTAAGATTAGAACGTGAACTTCTTCTGAAACAATTGTGAGTTTGATTACACTATCTTTTCAATAAACCCCTTTGCACAAAGAACCTACTTTTAAAATTACGAAGTCTTAGAGAATAGAATAAGGATTCAAAATACAACGAAATTCTGAATGAAGCAAGAAGCAAGAATTTTACGGTGCGAATATATATTTTATCTTCAGAGATGGAAAGACGTCCGAGAATTCTTTCGGAAATTTCCCGCGCAGTATATCAATAATCGAAAATTTCTCTTTCTTGCTGACTATCTCCGGCTCTCCCTTTATCCCTGCAAGTTTCGCAGCAATACCGACGGCGTCTTCGAGGGTGCCGAGTTTATCTACAAGACCTGCATCGAGTGCCTGCCTACCGGTAAATATCCTGCCATCAGCGATCTCTTTAACTTTATCAAACGGTATATTTCTCCCATCGGAAACGGCCTTTATAAATTGCTCGTGGACATCGTCAAGCACTCCTTGAAGTATCACCCTTTCTTCTTTGCCCATTTTCCTGAATACAGACGCTATATCCTTATGCTTGCCGCTTTTTATAACCTCTGTCTTTACCCCTATTTTATTCATTAGACCTTCTAAGTTCGGTATCTCCATTATTACTCCGATAGAGCCTGTCAAAGTACCGGGATTAGCAATGATCCTGGTAGCAGGAGCCGAGATATAATATCCTCCTGAGGCTGCAATAGAACCCATAGAAACAACGATCTTCTTCTTTGAGGTTGCCTTTTTAACCTCTTCGTATATCTCCTGTGAGGGACCAACTGCGCCGCCAGGGCTGTCTACACGCAGTATAATAGCCTTTATCGAAGCATCTTTTATATGCCCCTTTATTTCATCGACGGCATTCTTTGAATCCATTATCGGACCCTCGATACGCACAACCGCAACCTTTTCTTTAAAAGGGAGATTCTTCTGAAAAAGGACAACTGCAGCACTTAAGACAACAAGCAGTATTAAAAGACCCGAGATAACAAGACAGACCTTTTTCAATTATTCCTCCCTTTTAAGGTTCTTCATGCTGAGACCTATTTTTCTTTCTTCAAGGTCAATCTTTATTATCTTTGTAAATAATATATCATCCTCTTTTATAGGTTCTTCCGTTTTCAAGATTTCGGAGGAATAAACCAGACCCTCAACCTCGCCTTCGATCTCCACAAAGATCCCGAAATCCGTCAAACTCAGGACCTTACTCTTCACTTCATCTCCGAGTTTGAACCTTTCCGGTATCTCTTTTAACCATGGATCGGGCGTCAGTTGTTTTATTCCCAATGCTATCCTTTCTTTTTCAGGCTCTACGCTCAGGACAATCGCATCTATCTTCTGTCCCTTTCTGACGATCTCCGATGGATGTTTGATATGTCTTGTCCATGAAATATCCGAGATATGTATCAACCCGTCTACGCCTTCCGGAATGCCTACGAATACACCGAAATCCGTTATGCTTTTTACCTTACCGGTTATCTGCTGACCGATTTTATACCGCTGGGAAACAAGCTCCCACGGACTTGGCTTGAGCTGTTTTACACTTAAAGAGAGACGTCGTTCATTTTTGTCAACCTTCAAGATAACCGCCTCGACTGTTTCTCCTATCGAGAGATATTTCGATGGATGCTTTGGTTTGGGCAGCCAGTCGAGTTCTGTTATGTGTACGAGACCTTCGAGTCCTTCTTCAAGCTCTATAAAAACTCCATACTCCGTTATATTCCCAACCTTCCCTCTTACCTTAAAACCTTGAGGGTATTTCTCATCTATAGAACTCCATGGATCGGTTTTTTTCTGCTTATACCCCAATGTTACCCTTTTCTGCAATTCATCGTATTTAAGCACAATAACATCGATCTCATCGCCTACTGCAAAGAACTCCGAAGGATGTGTTATCCGTCCCCACGATATGTCCGATATATGAAGAAGGCCGTCTATTCCGCCGATATCCACAAACACACCGTAATCCGTGATATTTTTTACAATACCGCCAAGCATTGCGCCTTCTTTAAGTTTGTCAAGAGTCTCTAACCTTTTTTTCTGCCTTTCCTCTTCGAGTATTGCCCTATGCGAAACTATGACATTTGACCTCTTGTTATTAAGTTTAAGCACTTTAAAAAGCATCCGCTTATTCAAGAGGCTATCAAAGTCCTTTACTGCCTTTATACCTACCTGCGAACCGGGCAGGAATGCAGCTATCCCGAGTATATCCACAGAAAGACCGCCCTTTGTCTTTCCTGCGATTCTCCCCTCGACAGGATCCCCTTTTTCCAGTGCCGATTCAATAGTATCCCACGCCTTTATCCTTGTTGCCGTTTTTTTAGACAGATTGATTATCCCATTGAAATTCTTAATGCCCTGGACACACACCTCAATTGTATGTCCCTCTTGTAAATTAGAAATCTCTTCCGAAGAAAATTCTTCTATCGGGACAAACCCGTCGGATTTGTAGCCGATATCGATAATGACGCCATCGTTCTTTACGGCTATGATCTTCCCTTTTAATACCGACCCTTCTTCAATCCTATGAAAGGTCTCGGCATAAAGCCTTTCCATCTCGTTGTTTTTAATATCCAACACCCTTTTATCCTCCTATAGCCCGAACTTTTTTTATGACATCCTTAATTATCCAATCAGGGGTAGACGCCCCTGCCGTTATACCGACTGTTTTTGCACCCTTGAACCATTCGGGCTTTAATTCGGCAGCCATCTCTATATGATAAGTAGGGACAGACAGAGATCGGCAAAGTTTTGCAAGCTGTGTCGTGTTTGCACTGTTTTTACCGCCGGTAACAAGCATAACATTAACCCTCTCAGCCATCTCCTTTGTCTCCTTCAGCCTGCGTGCCGTGGAGTTACATATTGTATTATATACCTTTACCTCATTTGCCCGCTCTATAACTTTTTCGAATAATTTCATCAATGACTCTATCGGCTGGGTGGTTTGAACCACGATCCCTACGTTACGTCTGATCCTCGGCAATGGCCTTTTCCCGTTAACAACCACAACGTCTTCACCTGCATAGCTCATCAGGCCCTGGACCTCGGGATGTTCCCTGTCGCCGAGTATTATTACCTGAAACCCCTCTTCTTTAAGGAGTTTAGCATAATGCTGCGCCTTTTTTACAAACGGGCAGGTTGCATCAATTATCTCATAACCTGACCCGGCTATTTCATTCATAAGCTGCAACGGTATCCCGTGGGTCCTGATTATGATGGCATTTATTCCGGGTTTATTGATATTCTTAAGCGGCGATATACCATCCTTTTTAAGTTTTTCTATAACCTGTGGATTATGTATTATCGGACCGAGTGTAAACATGCCCTTCCGCTTTTTCTTTGCCATCTCAAAGGCCATATCCACAGCCCTTTTCACTCCAAAACAAAATCCCGCTGTCTTTGCAACTATTATCTTCATAATCCAGTGTCAGTGTCAGTTTTCAGTGTCAGTTTCTTTTTACTGTCACTGACACGGATCACTGACACTATTTTGCTGACACTGACACTAATCACTGACACCTCTTTTCTTTTGCTTTTTAATTTTTAAATTTCTTGTAGCTTTCATTATATCATTCCTCGTCATCTCATGAAAGCCCCTTATTTTTTGATATAGTCTATCGTTTAACCGCTTCAAGGTTTTGTTCGGCAACCTTATCTGTTAAGTCCGTTTCCGATATAGGCCTTTTGCAGACGTAAATGTGCATCGGTAAAATCCGGCTTAAGTTGTACGGCAATCAGGTACTGCTCTATAGCCTTATTAACCAACCCCTTTTTCTCATAGGCGTTTCCCAGAAAATAGTAATTCAATGCACAATCCGGCCATAATTTTACTGTGATCCGATGTTGCTCTATTGCCTTATCTATTTGACCTTTAAAAAGATAAGCCGTTGCAAGACGAAAATGCACGAGTGGATTCCCCGGACTCTTCTTAACCGTATCCTCCCATAAACTGATCTTATCCTGCCAGACGGTATTCCTCTGGAAGGTGGCAATTGAGAGAAGAACTATTAGAGCGACAGAGCCATAGAGCGGCAGGCCGGCAGAAAGAAAAGAAAAACTACTGTTCTGTTTTGACGTACTGTCGTTCTGTTCGCCCCGGCGAATCCGTCCTGTGGCGGATCGCACTGTCGCACTTTTACTGCGATGTAAAACGAGAGATAAGGCAGTGCTTAAAGCTATGATAAAACCAATTGACGGCAGATAAAGCCTGTGTTCAAAGATTACATCTTTTATTGGAATGATGGATGATTCAACCGAAAGGGTTATAAAAAACCAGAGGATACCGAAGGCGATAAACCGTAATGCGTGATGCGTAATGCGTGATGCGTGCATTGTGGATTGTTCATCGTGTATCATGTATCGTGCATCATGCATCGTAACTCGTGACCGGTAAAATAAATAGATTCCAAGTCCAAATATGGAAAGCAAAAACAAAAACGATGAAAATACGGTTGGATTCAAAAATGAATTATATACCGGATAGTCATAATCGAGATTCTGATTTATCGGAAGCAATAATAGTCTTATGTATGTAACAATCACCCTGAATTGTATCAATAGATATGCATAGCTTGAAAGTGTAGTTGCCTCTTTCAGTTGTAATTGCCTTGTTTCTTCTCCGTAGTTCCCTTCTTGTCTGTACACTCCGGCCTCAGGCCCGAGAATATCTAACGGAATGACCATCAGGGTAAATAGGAAGGGTAGCAGATAAAAAAATCGTCTTGAGTTAGCAGTTGGCAGTTCACGGGTTTTAGATTTACCGAAGAAACTGAATTCATAAAGTGCGATAATAATAGGAAGTGTAAATGCCGTCTCTTTTGTTTTCATTGCGAGGACGACGGAAAAGAACGATGCAAGATACATGATCCATGATACACGACTCACGATGCATGATTCACGATCCATGATGTACGCTGTAGGATTTTCTTTATCGTGTATCGTGTATCCTGCATCGTGCATCTTTTTTGTA
>JACQXD010000241.1 GCA_016208875.1 Nitrospirota bacterium | reverse complement strand
TTTTCTCCTTGTGCATAAAATTAAATAAAGAACTGTGAAATATATCTTATTGCCAGAAAAACGATTATTGCCCCCAGCATTAGTTTAATGAACCTTTGAGGTACGAATTTCTGAAACATTGCCCCAAGGTATACGCCTGCAAAACCGCCTATCCCGAAGAGGAATCCGAGGAGCCAGTCAGGCGATGTGGTAAGACCCGCCCCTGTCGGGATGATACTGTAAAATGTTACCCCTGCAATAGACGTCAGAAATGTGCCCATCAGCGCAGCTCCGGCAACCGTATAGACGGGAAGATGAAAGACTGCAACACAGAAAGGCGCGATGATCGCACCGCCGCCGATTCCATAGGTTCCTCCGATAATCCCAACAATGAATGCAAGAAGGAGCATTGCCGGAGTACTAAATGAAAATCTCTCTCCCCAGAATTCATACTCTACCTTTGCGAGACTGAACGATATTGTCTTGACAACTGCCTCCTTTGGAAGCCCGGATGCAAACCGTACATTCTGCAGATTTTTGAGTTCCGCAGCCCTCTGTTTGAATTTTTCCTCAAGTGCTCTCATCTTGCTTTTCCCTGCCGTGGCCTTTCCGGTCATCTCATAGAAAAGACGGGTTCCAATATAAAGCAGGACACAGCCGACAAAGAATTTAAATGCCTTCGGGTCAGGCAGATAAATAACCCTTAGGTAATATCCGATAAATACACCGGGCAGGGTTCCAACAATTACCACCGACGTCAGAGGCCATGCCATCCTGCCTTCTTTTATATAGCGATAAACACCGCTTGGGATAGCAACTATATTGAATACGAAATTAGTGGCGCTCACTGACGGACTCGTATATTTAAGGATACTCATCTGGAAGGGAAGTAGTAAAAATGCACCGGAGACCCCGGCCATGGATGTAAAAAAGGAGACTACGAGTGCAACGAGAGGAGGAATAAAAATGTATGTCTTAACACCGGAAACAGGGAATAAGATATATAAAAAATCCATGCGATATTATACATTGAAAAATAAAAAATTAAAGATAAAAATTCAAAAATTTTGATTTTTTACCTTTTAATTTTGAATTTATTAAATAGCTTTACAAATGTAAGCCCTACAAATTATTATTAACTATGAAATCGGTAAGAATCGCCCTTGCACAGATTAATCCCACAGTTGGCGATCTCGATGGAAACGTCTCGAAGATATGCGATCATATCAAAAGGGCAGGCGAAAAAAAAGCTGAAATAGTCCTGTTCCCTGAACTCGCAGTAACCGGTTATCCTCCGGAAGATCTCCTTCTGAAGCCCCATTTTATAGCTGATAACCTCGATGCCCTGAGACAAATAGAAAAAGCTACAGGCGATATCACGGCGGTAGTCGGTTTTGTTGACAGGAAGGATGGAGACATCTATAATGCGGCAGCTATTATCAGGGACAGAAAAACTATAGGCGTATATCACAAGATACATCTTCCTAACTACGGTGTGTTTGACGAGTATAGATATTTCAAGGAAGGGAAAGAGACTCCCGTATATTATGTTAACGACATAAAAATAGGAGTGAATATCTGCGAGGATATATGGTATCCGGAAGGACCTGTAAAGGTACAGGCATCAAAGGGTGCGGAACTTATCCTGAATATAAATGCATCTCCTTATCATATGGGGAAGGCCCATTTCAGGGAAGACATGGTCTCGAAAATGGCCGAGGACAATAATGTGGCTATTGCATATTTAAATACAGTCGGAGGTCAGGATGAGCTTGTTTTTGACGGAGCGAGTTTTATAACTGATAGAAATGGCGAGATCATAATCAGGGGAAGGCAGTTTGAAGAAGAACTGATTATTGCAGAGGTTATTATTGACGGAAGGTCCGAAACATGCATCTCTCCGCGTCCGGATTCGATAGAGGAAGAGGTTTACGGAGCGCTTGTTCTCGGCACAAGGGACTATGTAAATAAAAATAACTTTAAAAAGGTAGTTATAGGGTTAAGCGGGGGTATTGATTCTTCTTTAGTAGCCTCTATTGCTGTTGATGCAATTGGCAGAGAGAATGTCACCGGTATTTTTATGCCATCGCCATATACCTCAAAAGAAAGCAGAGAGGATTCTTACGAGCTTGCCGGGAACCTCGACATAAAGATCACAGAGGTTAATATAAGTGAGCTATTTAGTAGTTATATCAATGTGTTACGTGATAAATTTAAAGGATTACATGAAGATATAACAGAAGAAAACCTTCAGGCAAGGATCAGGGGTAATATACTTATGGCGTTCTCGAATAAATTCGGATGGCTTGTTTTAACCACAGGGAATAAATCCGAGATGAGCGTTGGATATGCTACGCTTTACGGCGATATGGCTGGAGGGTTTGCCGTTATCAAGGACGTACCTAAAACCTTTGTATACAAACTGTGTAAATGGAGAAATTCGAAAGAGGGTAAGGCTATGATTCCGGAGAGGGTATTATGGAAAGAGCCTTCCGCGGAACTTAAACCCGGGCAAAAAGACATAGATACATTGCCTCCTTATGATGTGCTCGATCCTATACTTAAGGCATATATCGAGGATGATAAGAGTTTTGATGAAATATTATTGCTGGGCTGCGAGCAGGCATGTGCGGAGAAGGTTATAAGAATGGTTGACAGAAGCGAGTATAAAAGAAGGCAGTCGCCTCCGGGCATAAAGATAACGCCCAAGGCATTCGGCAGGGACAGAAGGTTCCCAATAACGAATAAATATAGGAGCTACTAAATCAAAATTCAAATGTGCCGATCCGTCGGTATACTATGGATTTGATATTTGTCCAGAGCATATCGAATGGTGCTCTCGGAACATCT
>JACQXD010000024.1 GCA_016208875.1 Nitrospirota bacterium | reverse complement strand
AAGCTGGAAGCTAATAGCTAAAAGCTGTTTTTTTTGGTGGGATAAAAAAAATGTGTAAGAAATCGGGAGTTGATACGTCTAATATAATAAGCAGTCAGCAATTACTTAATAATGCCGAGTAGTTTAGCTATAAGATCAATAGCACGGGGATTAAGAAGAATGAGAAGACAAATTATGATGATAAAGTATATGTCCATCCTGCGAAGGAGTTTCTGCTCCATGGTTGCCATTTCTGCTCGCATAGCCTTCATCTCGGAATGGAATTCAGCTTTGGTCAATAGTTCTTTGCTGAGTTCGTCTCGAATCTCTACTTTTTTCTGCGCGGCTATTGCGTCAACAGAGGTTTCTATTTCATGTACAAGCTGTTTGGCTTCTTCTTTACCAAGCCTGTCTTCGAGAATTTCATATACCTTTATTGGAATGGTAGTTGCCATGTGCAAATTATAACATGAACAAAAAAAGATTTCAAAAAAAAGTTTTGCAGGAGGATGTTATGAGAAAGTTTAAAAGACAAAACAGATTGGCTTTATTAGCGATTCTTTTTGCCTTTGTAATATTCCTGCCGTTCCCCCTTAGTAAAGGGGGTGTGGGGGTTGTTTTTTAATGATTTTATGTTAATAATATGATGGAATCGATGAGCTAAAAGCTGGAAGCTAATAGCTAAAAGCTGTTTTTTTTGGTGGGATAAAAAAAATGTGTAAGAAATCGGGAGTTGATACGTCTAATATAATAAGCAGTCAGCAATTACTTAATAATGCCGAGTAGTTTAGCTATAAGATCAATGGCACGGGGATTAAGAATGATTATGGCAAAGAGAAGTATAAGGAAATATAGCCGCATTTTATACTCAAGCTTGGCTTCAAGTAGGGACATACGAGTTTCAAAAAGATCCCTTGTAACTAATTCCTTACATAACTGGTCTTTGATTTCTAAGGTTTTCTCTTTGGCAATAGCATCGGCAGTCTTCTCAATCTCACTGACCAGTTCTCTGGCTTGTTCTTTGCCGAGTTTGTCTTCGAGAATTTCATATACCTTTATTGGAATGGTAGTTGCCATGTACGAATTATAACATGAACAAAAGAAAATTCCAGAAAAAAAGTTTTGCAGGAGGATTTATGAGAAAGTTTAAAGGTCAAAACAGATTGGGTTTATTATCAGTTCTTTTTGCCTTTGTAATACTATGGTTGTCCTTGCCTGCTTCTGTTTTTGCCGGGACAATTGATCTTCCCCGCACCGGCCAGACGACCTGTTATGACGCATCAGGCAATGTGATAACTTGTACCGGCACGGGGCAGGACGGTGATATACAGGCAGGTGTAGCTTGGCCCGATCCAAGGTTCTCTTCCAATGCTGATACGACAATAACAGATAACCTCACCGGCCTCATTTGGACAAAAGACGCCGGCACACCGACATACACCGGCAGCAGTTCAACATGCACCGGCGGGACAAAGACTTGGACTGCTGCGATTGATTATGTTGCGTGCTTAAACACAAACAATTACCTTGGACACACTGACTGGCGGTTGCCGAATATCAATGAGCTTGAGAGCCTTGTGAATGCAGAACAATCAAATTCGGCCACATGGCTCTACTCACAAGGCTTTAACAATGTGCAGTCTTTCTATTACTGGTCGTCGTCTACCTACGCCGACGATACAGGCTATGCATGGTACGTCTATATGGACTATGCGTATGACACAAGCTATAACCTTCTCGATTATGATTATTTTGCATTCACTGTCACAAGTTCGACCTCTAAATCCGGTGGGCATAATGATTGGGAGGTGACTGGCTGGGGAGAAAATGATAACTCAAAACTGTAAACTGAAAACTGTTTTTTTGCTTGTTTGTTAATGATTTTATGTTAATAATATGATGGAATCGATGAGCTAAAAGCTGGAAGCTAATAGCTGAAAGCTGTTTTTTTTGGTGGGATAAAAAAAATGTGTAAGAAATCGGGAGTTGATACGTCTTATATGATAAGCAGTCAGCAATTAGAAAGTTTAATCTTTACGTATGAGGGCTAAGAAATTAGACAGGGAAATGACGGTTACGCCGTGTTGTGACAATAATGCCGAGACAGCATTGTCTGAGGAAATGTCTTTATCTCCTGTTACGAGATATTTAGCCCCTCCCCTAATTGCGGTCTCGATGATCACATCATCATCCGGGTCACGGCACCAATTGATAAGGCTTTTCCCGATGAATATATGCTCGGCATTTTCGGCAACAGAAATAATCAAATCTTCAACCTTCTTTTCATCCAAGCGATATTTGGTCGTGAACTGTGTGCGCGATAAAACTTCGAATAACTCTGCTGTCTGCTGTTCTGAGATAACGAGTTTGAACTTGCCTTTTTCCCACAAATCAATGAGCTTGGCAGCAGTTCCCATAGGAGCAACCAACGCCGAAACCCAGATATTTGAATCTACAACAGCTTTAACAGGCACGCTTTCTGTTGCGGACTTCTTTTATAGCCTCTTTTACGTCCGCTTCTATTTCCTCAGTCGGAAATCCGGCAGTTTTTGCACGGACGGCTTTGAGCGCTTTATCGAATCTTATCTGCCAGCCGTCTTTGGCCAATATCTGTATCTGAACTTTTTGTTTATCTCTCAGCCGAATCTTTTTTGCAGGCTTAAAAACACCATTTTCATAAATGGCTTCAATGGTTCTATGCATCATACACCTCCGATAGAAAAAGTTTATCAGACCGGAGGAAATGAAGTCAAATGAGGAGTAACGAAGAAGTATTTATTTAAAACTATAAACTTGAAAATGGGTATCTATTTCTGATGTGTGTGTGGCTTTTTGTCATGTCTAAGTACAAGGATAATTGCGATAAGCCCCGCAACAATCAAAATGCCAAAATAGATTTCAAGATTCATTCCGTTTCCTCCTTTTTATCCAAGACGTATCCTACGATTAAAAAAATAAAAGCTGAGATAAGCCCAAACCAGAAGGCATATATAGAAAATTTATCTGAAAGCAAGTTGCCGAGCAGTGGTGCGGTTACCATTATTTTGCTTAAATCATATGAGTATTTTGCAAGGTTTTCTCGCTGTTTTTTATTCATGCTGCTGTTATTGAAACAATATCACAGAGCAATAGTTATGTCAATGTTGCGAAGAAGGGCATTTTTTCAATATATTAATCTTTTAAACCCGAGAGGTGTGAAATGCTAAAAACTAAAAACTGGTCTTTTAACTGGCCTTTACTGAAAACTGAAAACTGAAAACTGAAAACTGAAAACCGTCTTTATGTTGTTGCTCTTTTGCACTCTGGCTCTATTTTTTACTTTGCCTACCCATGCCACTACTGTTGATTCCTATACTAAATTACTTTTACCTATGGACGGCGGTGACGGCTCTACAACGATATCCGACTCAACAGGGAAGACAGTAACAAACCCCGAAAACTGTTTGTTATTAATAAACATCATCATGACTGCCGATGTCAAGGAGATGGACAATGTCGTCAGATAGTTTAAAGACAATTCTTAAATCATATGTTAATGTGCAAGCATATTTACCTTTGAGTTTACCAGTAAGGGGATGCATATGCAATAAAGGGTTAAAAGGATTGGCTACGAGTTTTTCAAGCACTTCAGTATATGGTTTTCTGAGTTGCGGATTCTTTTGTGCCAGCTTTTTTGCTTTTTTCAGATATACAGGAGAATACTCAAGATTACGTTTCATCAAAAACAGCATTAACAGCGTCTTCTACAGATTTAAAGCGTATTGGAGTTTCTTTCTCAGCTTTCAAAACACTTTCTTCAAAAGCCTTACGTTTCTTCTGTTTCTCAAGAATATACTGGATAAAATCCTTAGCCTCGTGCAAAGCAACCTCAGAAAGCTGAGGAAGCATCTCCTTGATATATTCTATTTCGTTAACAGTGGTATTCATAGAAGTTATTATATCACAAAAGAAAAGGCAATACTTATAAAAAAAACTGTAAGAAATGGCTGGGAGTTTCGTCTATTAATGTAGAATAGGAGGGATTGCGATGAGAAAGAGTCAAGGTGTCATAGGGTCAAAGTATCAGAGCATTCTTACCCGGAAATTTTTTGCTAAAAACTTGAAACTTTAAACTTAAAACTAAAAACTTTAATGGAAGGAGGTTGCTTATGAAAATATCGAGGTCGAACATACCTGAGGTCTGAACTACGATATGTATCCCTTCGGCTTTGAGATATCGCATCACGTCTTCCAAATATGATACGTGAAGTGTCGGCTCTCCCCCGGAAAATGTTACCCCGCCGCCGGAGGTCTGATAGAAAGAGCGGTTTTTAAGGAGGCGTTCGGCAAGTTCATCCGGAGGATAGTAGTTGCCTACAATCTTCAGTGCCGTTGGAGGACAGATCGCAGCGCAGTTGCCGCAGCACGTGCAGCGTTCTCTATTAATTCTATCCCGAAGTGACATAGCGGTTGCCTCCGCCGGGCACGCAGTGACACACTCTCCACACCCGATGCAGAGTTCGGGATAAAAAGCTATCTGGACTTTAGGTGACCATGATTCCGGGTTATGACACCAGATACACGATAATGGGCAGCCCTTTAAAAAAACAGTTGTCCTTATTCCCGGTCCATCATCGAGGGAGAAACCGTGAATATCGAATATGAGGGGTTTACTCATACTAAAAGCTCCGGGCCCTTAAGCCTCAGATGGTTGGCCATATAAGCGAACTTATAAAGATAGTTGAGATTACCGTCGAGGGTGACATCCTGTGTGAGCATCGCGTTCAGGACATCCGGTTTGGGCGAAAACAAGAAGTTCATAAGGGCGTGAGAATTCCTAAAGGAGACAAGGATATCCGGGTTTTCAATCTTTTCATCATGTACTTTCATCTTTCCTTTCGAAAACGAGACCGAGGTAACGAATGTGCCGTCATGCCCCTCGAATACATACCTACCCTCGAAACCTTCGATGTTTTTCCTGTACCTGTTACTCACTGCAAATACAAGGCTCATGCCCTTTAAAAGCATTTCGAGCATTTCATCCGTGAACTCACCGCCAAAAACTTCTGTAAATTTTTCGATTACCTTCCTCGCCCTGAAAGCTCTAAAAAGAATGCTGTTCCATATTTTCCTAAGCATTATTTTCCTCCCTCTGCGATCTGTTCGGTTTTTTCGACGCACGGCCCTCTTTGCGGTTCAAAAGGAAGCATCGGTGCATGTTCCTCGGGAAAACCCACGGCAGTTCCCTTTTTTAGGTCATATGCAGTTCTTGTGATGATCTCATCCTTCATTGCCTCGTTGAGATCATTGAAGTAGGCTGAGTAGCCGGAGACCCTTACGAGCAGTTCCGGATATTTTGTTTTATCCCTCTTGGCCTCGATAAGCATCTCGTAGGACATTATGTTGAACTGTATGTGAAGTCCGCCCGTACGAAAGTATGTCTCTAATGTACTTCCGAACCGATCTATTTCATCGGGGTCTCGCGCATCTATACCGGGATACTTGAGATTGAGGGCCTCGCCTCCCGGTATGCAGAGACCATCGAGCCCTCCAACTGCCCGCAGGCAATCATCAAGCCGGCAGGCTGCCTGCGAAACCGGAGTAATTCCGCTTGCAAATGTCCTCCCTGCCCTCCTGCCGTTTGGAAGAGATCCGGCAAGCTTCCCCTGTCCTGCATGATTCGTCATCGTCCAGAAGGCAGGCTTGTATCTGCCTCCACGATAGTTTTCGTGTGCCAGATAAGTATCATGGAGAAACTTGATCAAGTCATGCGAATTTCTCACCGCAATATCGTCAGGCGTTCCATATCTCGGTATCCGGTTGACGAGCCTTGCGTGGAGCTTTGCATTCCCCTTGAAATCATCCTTTAGTGCCGAGATGAGTTCCGAAAACGAGCACCATTTTTCAATATAAACAGCCTTCTCTATTGCATTTAAGGAATCAACGGTATCGGCAAACCCGACGTGTGTAGCACCGGAGGAGTTATAAATAGCGCCGCCGAAGATCAAGTCTTTTCCGGTTTCGATCGGTCCCTCGAAGAATGCAGAAAGCAGAGGAGAGGGAAGATACTCCTAATACATCGCTCCGAACATGTTATTAAGTTCGACAGCCTTGCCGATAATCCATGCAAGCTGCTTCCTGAAGGCATTTGCGAATTCATCGAAGGTTTTAAACGTCGCAGGGTCGCCTGTCTCAATGCCGATGAGTTCATCCCCTGTGATCGGACGCCTGCCGTTATATAACGCAAGCTCCAGTACCGAAACCAGATTCAAAATGATAGAACTCGATGCATCATAGCTTCTCCCTGCCGAAGTAAGCTCGACACAGCCGATGACAGCGTAGTCCCGTGCATGAGCCTCTGTCATACCGTGGGACATCAGCACTTCTATATCCCTTATATCATTATGGATTGCAGGTACGGATTTTGTATTTGCAATAACCCCGGACAGACGGTCACGGTATACCTTGGGATTTTTTTCATAGTGGTAACGGGCGTTCAAACTCGGGTCCCTCGTCTTGAAAAGTTCCGTTATCCTAAGCATCAGATAGGTAAGGTCATTCACTGCATCTTCCCCGTCTTTATCAATTCCGCCGACTGTGACTGCCGGTACAGTGCCTGCCCCACCCCAAAGTTCTTCTGCAGTTTCGGGCACGAGGTTGGCATTGTCGTTGAGCTTAAGCCAGAGACAGCCGATGAGTTCCAATGCCTCTTTGACGGTCAAACGCCCCTCATCAATGTCCTTTTTGTAGTATGGATACAGGATCTGGTCGAGCCTTCCGGGACTGATCGCCATATTAATGTTTTCCGCATGAACAGCTACATGGGCCAACCAGAGCGAATTGACTGCCTCACGAAATGTCCTTGCCGGATTTGCGGGTACGCGTTCGCATACGGCAGCCATTGCCAAAAGGGTTACTGCTTTTTTAGTGTCTGATTCCTTTTTCGCAAGTTCCCGTGCCGTTGCAGCGAGATGCTCCGCATACACAAGTACCCCTTTGAGCACAACACCGGCTGACCTATAAAAATCGCTTGCCCTCTTTTCTCCAATGCCTTTGTTCCCCTGCAATTCGAGTTTGTCTTGCCTTTCCTTTACCTCCTGAATAATCCCGTTGATACCTTTTTCAAGCACTTTTGAATAGCATGGTATAGTATGCGAAATGCAACCTGCCTTACACGCGATAAAAAAGACAACCCTTTCAAACAATCTCATTGCATGGGGATTTTTGAATCTTGCCCTTGTCCTTTCGAGAATGTTTCTCTCCATCCAGTAGGGGAAAATATCAAAATTGAGGCTTGCTGCATCATCGGCAGAAAGTTTCAGAGGATTTTTCATCCTTTCGCTTATTGTATCGAGTTCCGGCCAGATCGTTAGGCCGGTCCATTCGGGGTAGACCGGAGCACCGAAAAACTTCGAGGTAGTAGTCCCTGCCAGAAGATTGTCGTCGAAGAAAATGGGTTTTTTATTGGAAAGGAAATGGGCTACCGCACCGGCGTACCGTATTATCATCGGGTCATCGTCCGATGATCTATCCCTTAAGTATTCCGTCACATATTTGGCCCTCTCTATGCAAATCTCAGCCTTTGCCCTAACGCTTTCATCCCGAAGATTCTTGAGCAAATCCATGTCATCGAGTGTATAAGAACAAAGCCCTATATCCGGCAACGTTACGTTTGCCACAGTTTCCTCCTCATTATGCGATTACTCGAAATTTTATCCATATATACCCGATTTCATCTTAAAATACCTCTATTTCGTCATGCCCGAAGTTTTTAATCGGGCATCCAGTGTCTTTGTTTCTATATTCCCGCCTCCGATTACTGACTTCGAGTGCCTGCTTACGGACTGCGGGACATTTAGTTCCGGTATTACAGAGTTATCAACTCGAAACGCGGCAGCAACTCTCTCAGTACATAGTCACGATGCCTGTGCGCTGCCTGGATAAATCTACACATATCGCTATTTTGCAGACTACCGGCCACCGAATAGCCGGCCATTCTGGGACGCCAACGGTCTTCTATATAAGAAATTGTTTTATCTTTATTGTCGGGGGTACAAAAAGTTCCGGCTGATATTTCATTTCTCCATGCAGCAATCCTCTCATTGATCGGACATTCTTTCGACAGCAGAGACGATACTATAGTTTCAATACTGCTCCAACCCTTTGCTCCAGCAGGATCGGCGTGGTCCGGATTAATTTTTGCGTATTCCGAAAAATAGCCATGAAGAAGTTCGCATGCTTTCAGATATTCGGGTCTGTTGTCGCGGGTGATAACTCCGGGACTATTTTCATACTCGAACTGCCATGCAAGAAAAGGCCTGTCCGGAAAAGTGCCGACTGCACCGTGCCCGACGGGAACAATCTCAGCCGCACCCCCTGTAAATCGCGTAGTGAACTCCTCCCATTTTGCCTTTACGTAGTTGATAATCCCTGTTGAGTGTTTTTTATCAGGAGAGATCGAATCTGTTTTTACCTTATTGTTATCGCTGCACAGTCCTATAAATCCATGATGAGAAAACGTATCTGCAAATACATGGGCAGTAATACCGATAAGGTGGGGCCAATGTTTCTCGTTTCCGGTTTTTAGACTGTCGTTTAGCATATCCATCGCGGGCTTACTGCCTTTTTCGCAGGTCATTCTCGAATAAAAATTCTCTCCCCCATTCCCCGGAAGAAAGTGGAAGGAAACCCATACATTCCATTGGTCATTTGGTATGGCATTTTGATAATCTATCGGCCTGTGACTCGTCATCGTCGGGAGCACCGATTCCGTCTTGTTGACAAAGACAATCCCCTGATCTACCGCATCGTCCACAAACTGCGACGCATAGGCGATCTTTTCAGCCACATCGCCCTTGATTCCCGCAGCCCTCGCAAGGGCATACACTCCATAAAAATGCATATCAAGCTGCATAAACACCTCCTATAGCGAAAGTTAGGTACACTACCTTTCCGGCCGGCCGCAAAGCCTATTTACTCCTTAAACACCCCTGTATCTATCCACTCTTTCTTCATAATTGACCAGAAGTCTTGCGCAAGCCCTTTTAACACATATTCGTATGGCAGCCAGCCGTAACCCGCGTCTCCCCATCCGGTGCTCCACGAATTCCTTATGAGGAGTGCGCCTTTTGTCTCGACACCGCATGTGCCTGCATTTTTAATTTTTATCTTATCGTCATAACCCATTGCAACAATTGCATGCCCGCCCTGTATTTTTTCTCCTTTACATGGATATGGAATCTTTCCTGTTTTATCTGTCTGGTCCATAGAACTGTAGACTGTAAACCCGAACATGGAGGGATGACCTGCCGCAAGATAGATCTTTATACGATTCAATAAAACATCCTTCGGGGTTCCGGATGGATCATGTCTGTAATATTTTATTGCCTGATAGTTTTATGCGAATGCATAGCAGAATGCAGTAGGTTCTTTATCAAAGTCGGCTATTTTGTAAGGCCAGTATTCTTCGGGAGGCACGCCAAATAAAACTATTGCACCCATTGTGCTCCTGAGAAATGCACCGGTATCTCCTGTCCATCTTAAAAGGTTACGGGTTACTTTATAAAGAAATAATCTCGATGCGTCAATGTGTTTTCCGAATGCCCTTTTCTCATATTACTCGACTATCCCAACGCCTGCGTGGGCAGTGCAAGAGCCGATAGAACCCTGATTTTCTACAGGCGAACACCACTGCCTTAGATCAACGGATGAAGGAAGACTCCTTACCGTCTTTGTAACACCTGTCGGCAGAAGAACTTTTTTGATGTCTTCATGCTCCTGAGTATAATCCCTAAAATCGGGATAATCAGGAAGCCAACCCATGCCTAATTTTGAATCTTGCTCAATCATAAAAAAACCTCCTCTTGATTATACGCAAAATATGGACTCGCCCCTTTTACTAATTTACCCCCTCCGTAAGGGGAAAGCATCATCACAATTACGATTGATAACCCCCATTTTTAGAATGAGGTTATATTATCCAAAATCGTTTCAAAAGATTTCTACACATTTTCTACCTCCCTCATTTCTCAAAACTCGGTTGTATGTCATACTCCGCATTTGAGTCTGTAAGGTTTTTTAGGTAACCCCCTCCATCAGGGTCTACGAGCCAAATATCGTAGTCTCCGTCTTTGCTTGAACTAATGGCTATGGTTGAGCCGTCAGGTGACCATGAAGATGTGGTTGTCTCGTCATAGTTCGTTCCATCCGAATCCGTGAGTTTTGTTATCGTTCCGGTGTTTACATTGACCTTGTAAAGCTGGTAATAGTTCGGTGAAGGCGCATTTGCATCTCTTACGAATGTTATCTCGCTTCCGTCGGGACTCCATGAAGGTGCAAAATCTTTATAACGTATAGTGTTTTATCCGTAAGGCTGGCAGGCGTTGCGGATAAAACAGGTTGAACTGAGCCATCGCTATGAATATAGAGCAAACCTATGGGGATTGTAAAGGGTGAATGCTGATTACAG
>JACQXD010000236.1 GCA_016208875.1 Nitrospirota bacterium | reverse complement strand
TTATGATACAGTTTGGCGGCGATATATTCAGAAGTATAGATAATGGATTATCATGGGAGAAAATTTCTCCAATACTGTATGAAACTGATGCAAAGGTTTCCATAACTGACCTTAAGTTCGATTCTACCGCGAAGCATCGGCTTATGCTTTCATCGAAAGAAGGAGTATTTGCATCAACCGATAACGGAATAACATGGGTTTCACTATATGACGGTTTGGATATTAATGACAGACGCAATATTGTATTTGATATTGGGAATGACGGGCGAATACAACTTGCTGGTAGGCAGTCTGGAAAGGTTTACAGTCTAAATCGTGTAGTAGACAAAGAATTCATTTCTGGAAACATCTATTTTGCATCGGGAAGTTCGTTTGTAAATGATAATCTAAAGGGCTATTTAAATAATCTTTCCGTTTATCTGAAATCACATCTCAAAATAAAGGTTAAAGTCGAAGGACACACCGATGACATTGGCGATGACGATTCCAATATGAAGCTTTCTCTGTCCCGTGCCAACTCAGTTAAGAATTATCTAACGGATAAAGGGATAAGCGAGGATAGAATTATTACTATCGGGAAAGGCAAGTCTGAACCTATTGTACCCAACACGTCTTCCCAAAATCGCGCCCGCAATCGTCGGGTTGAACTTACTTTAATAGGTGGGCTTTAGGTAGTAAAAATGCAAAAACTCTTTAAGTTCTTTCTGCTATTGCTGTTTCTTCCGGCAATTGCCTGTGCTCCGACAACGACCGTTACAAAGGTTGATGAACCTATTTTATCAAGATCATATAATGCAGGCGAATATACAGGCCCAAAGAAGAAGGTGGCTATTGCCAAATTCACAAACAGCACCCGTTTCGGGCAGAGGAGACTGGGCGATACTATATCAAATATTCTTGCCACGGAATTCGAAAAGACCAACAGATTTTTATTACTGGAAAGAGAACGAATGGATAAAATCTTCGACGAACTTAAACTTTCAATGTCCGGACTGACAACAGGTACTCTGTCCCAATCTCAAATCCAGTTAATAGATGCCGACTACATTATTACCGGAGATGTGACGCATTATTCCGTAAATACTGCCGGATCGAGCGATATTTTTACCAAGTCAAAGGTTCAGACCGCAGAGGTTGCGGTTGATTTACGAATTATTAATGTAAGAACTGGAGAAATTATATTGTCCGAAACCGGAAGGGGAAAGGCCGAGAAAAAGTTCAGTCAGGTTTTAGGGATGGGGTCTGAGGGTAGCTATGATGAATCACTCGAAATGGATGCCTTCAGGGCAGCAGCGGTTAAAGTTACCGAGAACATTGTAATTTTCTTGGATAGACTCCCGTGGACGTGCGATGTTATCAAAGTTTCCGGTAAGAGACTTTATATTGATGCCGGAAGGAAAAGCAATTTAAAGATTGGAGATCAGATCGATCTATACAAAAAGGGAGAAACGATAAAAGATGTCTCAGGACGAATACTTGGCTATGAAGAAGTCTTTCTCGATAGAGGCAGAATAACAGATTATGTTGGTGAAGAAGCTGCTATCGTTGAAATCGTAAATATACATAATGTTCCCTTGCCGCTTATCGGCAAAATAAAGAAATAGAGAAGAATCAAGGCGGGCACGAAGATTGAAAAAGATGAGTTTGCTTGCAGTATTGACCTTATTAATGGCATCCTGCGCCTCCACAGCGAAATATACCACGCCCACATACGAACGGCCTCATAAAATCGCCATACTACCGACAATCAACCAGACAATTGACGTGAAAGGTGCAATAGTGTTTCGTAACATCTGTTTTGAAAAATTGAAAGACTATAAATATAGTGAAATTTTAGCAAATGATACCGTAGATTCGATCTTAAATGAAAAGGGCATTACAGACGGTGGGCAATTGAAAACAATAGATAATGAGGAACTTTTAGACGCCTTAAAAGTTGACGGTATACTTTTCATAGAATTATTGGCATGCGAATATAAAACACTCGGGATCAGTGAAACACGACATGTAAAAGCCGATTTAAAACTTTATACTCATCGAGGGTTGGTCTGGGATGATGAAAGAGAGGTGGATCATGGAAAATCAGCAGTAAGCACATTATTGAACGCCTTCACTGACCTGTCAGGGACGCTAAGAGAATCTGCCAGAGATTTAGGTAAACAGCTTGCTACCAAAGGCGTAAAAGGTTGGTTAATGGATCATGAATTAAAGCCGGAAATGATAGAGGTTATAGATACTGCATTGGGGACACTACCGAGATAGAAAAAATTATTTGGAAAAGGAGAGAGTTTTATGAAAAAGACATCTGTAACATATGGAGATATAAGGGAAACCCTCCCCCTTGAGGGGGGAGGGCAAGGGTGGGGGTGAAAGTATGAGCGGCATAGCAAGAAGACTCAGGAAGAACTCCACAGATACTGAGCGAT
>JACQXD010000023.1 GCA_016208875.1 Nitrospirota bacterium | reverse complement strand
TACAAAAAAGATGCACGATGCAGGATACACGATACACGATAAAGAAAATCATGAATCGTGCATCATGAATCGTGAATCATGCATCGTGAGTCAGGCATCATGTATCTTGTATCTTGCATCGTTATTTTCCGCTGTTCTTGCCATGAAAACTAAGGAGACAGCGATAATGCTCCCGGTTACAATCACCTTGTATGAGTTCATGTTTTTTAACGATTCACGATTCACGGTTCACAATTTACGATTTAAGAAGAGTATTTTGTACCTAACCCCTCTTTTACTTACCATGTTGATTATCCCCTTAAACCTTACGACTGCTATCGGTCTTGATAACCCGGCAGGGGAATTAATCGAAGATATCGGTAAGGCGACAAGGGGGTCTACGTCTCTTTCACGTTGGGAATACCTGTTTACCGAATTCAGGGTTATCGTAACCTATATAAGGCTCCTTTTCTTACCTATCAACCAAAATTTTGCTTATGACTATCCATATAATTCATTTCTCAACGCCAATGTTTTTTTGTCATTTTTATTTTTGATTTTTATGTTTGGACTTGGGGTCTATTTATTTTACCGGTCACGGGTTAAAAAAGTGTCAGTGATTAGTGTCAGTGACAGTAAATCAGTGCCAGTGAATAGTGTCTGTGTCAGCAAAAAACTGACACTGAAAACTGACACTGACACTGGAAAAGACACTGTTTACTGTTCACTTATTGCTTTCGGTATCTTCTGGTTTTTTATAAACATGATGCTTGAGTCGAGTATTATACCGCTAAGTAATGTAATCTTTGAACATAGACTTTATTTGCCATCAATCGGTTTTATCATAGCCTTGAGTACCGCTATTTTTTATTTCGTTTCAAGATTTGTTTATTCCACATCTCGTTTATCACTGTCTACTGTCTACTGTCTACTGTCTACTTTTGTGATTGTTCTTTCGGTTGCAACGTATAATAGGAACAATATCTGGAAGGATGATATAAGTTTATGGGGCGATGTGACAAGGAAATCCCATGGCAATGGTATCGGTAGTATTATGTCCCGTAAAAACCTGGTCATGTTTTATAATATCAGAGGGCTTGACTATAGAGATAGAGGTCTTTTAGATGAGGCAATCAATGAATACAGGTCAGCGTTAAAATTGGATCCAAATATTGCGAAAACCCATCTTAATATGGGCGTCGCTTATAAAGACAAGGGAATGTTGGATGAAGCTATTATGGAATATAAAAACGCCTTAAGGCTTAAGCCTGATTATGCAGAGGTATACAACAATCTGGGTGTTGCTTATAAAAACAAGGGAATGCTGGACGAAGCTGTCATGGAATATAAAAACGCCTTGAGGCTTAAACCGGATTATTCGGAGATACACTGCAATCTTGGGGTAGTTTACAGAAAGCAGGGTAGAATAGACGCTGCGATAAGGGAATACAAAACCGCATTGAAAATAAAGCCATCATATATGGAAGCACATAATAATCTTGGGATTGCGTATATGCAGAAGGGAATGATAAAAGAAGCTGACATGGAATTCCGGACTGCACTGAAATTTGCCGGCATTGAGAAACCTTGAATCCCTAAGTAGCCGGAACCATTTACAGAGGCATATCGCAGGCAATAGGGGCTGTTGACTTTTACATGAAAATAGTGTTTAATTAAAAGATTAAAAACGGAGGCGAAGGAAAATGTATGCAATAATAGAGACCGGCGGAAAACAATATAGGGTTTCTTCCGGCGATAAGATAAATGTGGAAAAACTGTCTGCCGATGCAGGTTCCGGCGTAACGCTAAATAAAGTGCTGGCTATAATGGGCGATAACCAAAATGAGATAGGAACACCGTATATCACCGGGGCTGCGGTTAGCGCAGAAGTGCTCGGCAATATCAAGGCGGATAAGGTCATCATCCATAAGCAAAGACCGAGAAAGGTATATAGAAAGACAAACGGTCACAGGCAGCAGTATACAACTTTAAAGATAAAAGATATAACGGTCGGAGGATAAGATGGCACATAAAAAAGGTGTAGGAAGTTCAAGGAATGGTCGCGACAGCGAGTCCCAGCGACTCGGCGTTAAGATATACGGCGGACAGGTTGTACGCGCAGGTAATATAATCGTGAGGCAGAGAGGCACAAAATTTCATCCCGGCCTGAATGTGGGCAAGGGAACCGATGATACGCTTTTTGCAAAGATAGACGGGACGGTCGCCTTCGAGAGAAAAAACCGTTCTACGCTAAAGATAAGCGTATATCCGCCGGCAGAAACCGCAGCAGTTTAGTTCTCGCTTTTGGCCGTTTATGGTAGAATTGTTTAATGAAACAATTCTTATCCATTATCACAATCTTAATTTTCTTTACTGCATGCGACAATAAGCCAAAGAATCCCTTAGCAGAACATGGGGATGCCATGATTGGTTCATATAAAAAGGCACAGAGAGCTGCAGAAACGGCAAACCTCGATGCGATAAGAAAGACAGTTCGTTCATATTACACCATGAATGAAAAATATCCCCAAAGCCTTGACGAGATTAAGGACATGCTCGGTTCCGACATAGATGTATCAAGGTACGATTATGACCCGCAAACGGGAAGTGTAAGCCCAAAAAACAGATAAGTTTCAAGTAGATAATAGTTCTTTTATCTTCACTGTAAGATTTTCGATTAATATAAATTCTTCATCGAATGAATATAAAATAGCTTCCTTTTTCCCTTTTTGATAGAGACTTACTATTTGCGTCAATGGGTCTACGAGAACGATCCTTCCTACGCCAATCGAGAGATAATCCTTTACCTTATCCATAATCTCCCATGCTGCATTGCTTTCGGAGATGATCTCTATTATTAGATCCGGAGCGATTTCGAGCATTCCTTTTGGTCTTTGAGGTGATTTTTCTTTACTCATGTAAACCACATCAGCAGCCCTTAGCCGAAAAGGATTTTTATTTATCATTACCCCGATTTCTCCGACTGCTACATATCCTTTGTCCTTAAAATGGCGGGTCAATAGCTCAAAAAATTTGCCTTCAAAATGTCCGTGTTCAAAGCCTGTAGGTGTCATATCTCGCCTCTCCCCATCTATAATCTCGTAGTTTCCCTCCGGAAGACGATTAATATCATCGTAAGTAAAGTGTTTATCTACTACTGTTTTCATGAGATTAGCTTAACGCAATAGTGAAGTGAAGTCAAACAAATATTAATTGCTAAAACTGACAGGAATGACATTTTCTTTTTTTATGAGGAATATTTGTTTTTACTTAAAATAAAGCTTAAGCATGGCGAAGATGATGCCGCTGATTACGCCTATCTGTCCAAGCCAGAATATGAACATCCACTTAAGAATGGTAGTGATAATCTCGGTTTTGGCGTTAGCGAGATCCACTTTTGTAGCAAGGAGTTCTTTCTTTTTTTCCGCATCCACCTCAATTGCTTCATTAATAGCCTTAGCAACAGCCTTAGCTTGTGCCTCTGGTAAATCTGCACTCAGTATCTCATAAATCTTTAAGGTATCTACACTCATAGAATTGCTCCCTTACCTTTCTGAATTAACTCTATCACAAAATGAATTCCGTTTGCAATATTTTTTCCTACCGGGTCTATCGGGTGATTTCTCTACTGCACAACCTCACGCCAGCCGAGGATTTTAATTCATCCATCACCCTGAAAGCTTCGACTTTTTAAGTCGGAGATGAATGGCTTTACTTTATCAATTAAATGATATTATAATGATAACAAAAAGGAGGCCACAATGCCGGTTATAAAACCAATTTCTGATCTTAGAAATAAGGCAAATGCAATCTCAGACCTTGCGCACAAATCTGATGAGCCTATTTTTATCACTAAAAACGGCGAAGGGGATATGGTTGTTATGTCAATGGCTCAATATAGTAAACTTCAATTAAAGATCGAACTCTTCAGCAAGCTTGCGGTTGCTCAGGCTCAAAGGGCATCAGGCGACAAAGGGCGAACTCTCAATCAGGTAATGAAAGATATCCGAAAGAGACTTTGTGAAACAGGCTAAATACGTTGTCCGGCTGTTGCAGGTTGCCGAGGATGACCTTAATGATATCGTAACCTATATTGCTTCAGAAAACTTTGCCGCTGCTGAAGTCATTGCTGCAAAAATAGAGAAGAACCTCTCGTATCTCTGCAAGCATCCTTTCATGGGGCGAGTGCCAACTGAAGAAGAACTTGCCAGATTAGGATACCGCTACCTGATTGTTCAGGATTACCTCGTCTTTTATACAATTGAAGGCCAAACAATACTCGTTCACCGGATCATCCATGGAGCAAGAGATTATATTAAGTTACTATGATAAGTCGCTTATTTATATCGGGAAGCTCGAGATAAAATAGCTTATTCCTCTATTCCCTCCAAAAGGCAGTATAATTTTCCTACTGCACAACCTCCCGCCAGTCGAGGATTCGTACCCTCGCAGATGGACATGTGGTACCATTGTTTACTGTAACCATATCTGTTAGAGAATCACCTCTTGGTGTTTTGTAATAAGAGAATGTGTCTGTATAGCCTGCTCCTGCATTTACAGTTAAGAGAGGATAACATTGGTATATCGCTGAAGAAACTGCCTTTGAGTTAAAAGTTAATGTTGCTGTTGATCCTGCAGGTATAGGATTGATATCAATGGTATTTAAAGTGAAGGTATCTGCTGAGTTTTGTCTTATAGCAATGGTTGTATTAGTTGTCTGGATGGTTAAAGGACTTGTTCCACAATTTCGAAGCTGAAGATTGAAACCACTACTATAGCCTGTGGTAACACTCGCAGGTGTCAGGCTTCCACTAACATAAGAAAGATTACCGCCACCTACGCCTGTGAACTGGACGGTCTCAGTATCGTAAGTGTCAAGTGAACCGCCTAATTCAGCCTTTACAGTTGTTGATACATCAGCGGTGGAACAAGGTGATATCAAATAAAATGTTACGACACCACTTCCATTGGTTACAAGTGGAGGGGAGGGCGAGAATGTGCCCGGTCCAGAAGTGATACTATATGTTATGGTCTTACCAGGAGCAGGACTTCCGCCACTGGTGAGTGTTGCCTTAAAGCAATATCTGCTGTCTCCATTAGCAGGCTTTGAGGCTGGAGCATCAGAGGTGCAATCCTCATTATATACTGTTAGAGTTAATAAGTATGCAGTTACTGTTATTGTTGTGTTAATCGTTGTTTGATTGTTGTTTTTATCTGTAATTAAGACAGGAAAGTTATAAGCTGTGTCTGATGTAACTTGGGGAACACAGTTAAATGTTATCTTGAAGTCTTTTGAGCCTCCGATAGGTATCCCATAGGTATCAACAGGATTGTTTGCAGTAAAGGTTACGCTGCTTACCGGTGTTCCTGTGGTTGTTGCTGTCCAGTTTGCGGGTGGTGTGTTGCTTACGTAACCCCAGCCTTTTGTTGAGGCACAATTAGACGTAAGAGGAGAAGGGATACTTATTTGTATCTGTTTAACCGTTGCTCCTCCTCTGTTATATACAGTCCATGTGAATGTTGTATTTGAAGTAGTTCCTGTTGCAATTGTTGTAGGAGTTACAGTGACTGAGTACTGTGAAATACTGCCTGTTTCAGATGTAGAAGTATTAGTGGTAGGTCCTGATGATGTCGCATAGCCTGAGAAAAAATATGTCTGGTTCACAGAACCAGTGATGGTATATATCCATTCAAATGTTACGCTCTCACCACTACCCAATGGACCATAAGGGCTGCCCGGGCTTGGCCCTGATGAGAGGGTCTTTGTTGCTGTACCTCCAGGGGTGAGGGTCGGTGTAATACTTGTAAGCGATGATGTGCCATTGTTTTTAACTGTCATTTTAACTGTAACTGTCTGGCCGCTGATTACATTAAGGGGTGTTACGGATACAGTTGCTGTAAAATCGCCTATCACAACTATATTGGAGCTTACACTCTTTGATGTTGCCGTTGCCCCTGCGTTTTGCGCAGATGATGTAAAATAAACCGTTCCAGTTGCATCGGCACTGAATGTCCATGTGATTGTTGAGGATTCGCCTGATGTGAGTGTAAATGGAGATGTATTCTGGCTGTAAACTAAAGTCCCATTATTATGACTTGCTGCTGTAGTACCTCCGACCTCTCTTGTGCATCCTGTAAAGGATGTGCCTGTTTTGCCTCCATAATCTATAAGCTCATTATCTATCTTTATCCTTCCACTTGTCAGATAGTCTGATGTAGAAGAAACATTTATTGTCGTAACGCTGGCATTAATATTATTGGATAATGTTGTTGGTGAAGGATTTATTGTAGAGCTTGTTGAGCCATAAGTAGCAACACCAATAGGTGTAACAGATGCACCTGTGCTGCTTGGTGGGTTAGGATTGGAAGTTATCCCGCTCTGTGATGCTGTTGAGCGGTTTGTCACATTCATTGTAACCGTAATAGTATCCCCCACACCAACGGACGAAGGGGAGGCTGAAAGGGTTATGGCAAGTGACTTTCTTGTCCATGTTGGTAAACTGCCGGAAAGACTAAAACCACCTTCTGCTGAGACGGTTGCATTGGTTAATGTATCTGTCTGGTCAGAGGCAGCAGCAGGTATTGCCCCATCACCTGGCCCTGTCAGAGTAATATTGAATATTACGCTGTTACCTGGAGTTATCTGAGATGCTGTGGCACCGCTGCTGCATCCGCCACCTCCCTGTTGTAGGGCAAACTCAATCGAACCGGATGAGATAGATTTTATGCACCAGCCTGAAGGTGGAACTGTTGCTGTACTAAAATTATAAATATTTGTGTCAATAGTAAAGGTGATGTTTCTTATGTTTTTGGTAGGACCGTTATTAGTAATAGTGAATGGAAGTATCTCGTAATCATAATTACCCATCGTAACTGCTGTTCCAGCAGGGAGGCTAACAGAAAATGTGTCAGCAAAAGAATCAGCAGAAAGGATAAAAAGACTTAAAAAAATAAAAGTTATAGCAAGTGGAAATTTTTTCATCTTACTCTCCCACCGTTGCCCGCACTCTCCGCTGGACATTGCCAGAGAGAATACCTGTAGAAATATTACCTGTTGAGGTTACTACACATTGATACACGGTAGAACTACTTGCATGACTTGTAACCCAAGACCCCGCTACTGCTCGGTTGCATCCTGTAAAACTATTACTTGTTACCCAATTGCAGAAAAGATATTCATCGTCAATTTTTATAGTTCCAGGAATAGTAAAATTGGAAGATGAAGTAGTCCATGAAATGTTTATCGGGTCTGTTACACTATCAATAGTGCTCCACGTAGTTGCAGTGTTCAAAGTGCTCCATACTGTGAAACTCCCACTGCCGAGGGAAGTAGATGGCTCATTATAACTACAGGGAGGAGTACCGTGCCTTAAGGCATACTGCAATCCTCCCTCTGCAATATAAAACGCCTGTTGCCCCTGTGTTTCCTGCACACCGATATTAGCCCCTGTGGTAATGAGAGATACGGCAACCGCAATGAAGAGAGAGAATATTAATAGCGTAAGAATCGTTGCTATGAGGGAAAGGCCGGAACTATTTCTCATTCTAACAGCAAAAAAACTTGTATTTTGAAGGAATAATTTCATCTATTTACCTTCAATTATCTTAATCTTAAGTGCCTTACATATGTTCATGGCCGTACATCAACGGTAACTAATTCCTCTTTGACTATTTCAGGTTTCACTTCTAAATCGTCAAACATGTGCTTGGTATTGGATTCAAGAACCATTTCGAGTGCTTCTTTAATGTTATCTTGAACTTCTTCAATACTTTTACCCTGTGTAATAGCACCGGGGACTTCTTTTATAAACCCGGCATACCATTCTCCTTCTTTGACAATAACAAGTGTAAAATCTCGTCTCATTCCAACACCTCCTTATTTTAGCATTCGTTCTACTTAACTCTCTTAATATAAAACTTAAAAATATCGTTTTCTTTTACGGATTCAAGTATCTCGTTGCCTGTCCTTGAGGCCCACGCCTTTAAATCCGGTGAGGATGCCGGGTCTGTAGCTAATACCTCCAATACCTGACCTATTTCCATCGCCCTCACGGTCTTGTTGGTTTCGAGAACAGGCCTCGGACAAACCATGCCCCTACAATCAAGACTCTTATCTGCGTTCATTAACCCTTCCTTTCTTCTTTTCAAGAAACTTAACAATATAGCTTAAGTACATATCAAAATCCTTTAGATGCCTTTTCAGGATTCCATAGACCTTCTCAACGTCAACCTTTGCATAATTGTGAACCATAAGGTTTCTAAAGCTTGCCATATCCTTGAGCTTATTGAAAAAAGATAGCGGGACTATTTTATTTTCACACAATACATAGAATGTATCCGCATTGCTTGAGGGCTCTCTGAATCCTTTCCCGGCAATAATATGATTAGCGAGATCGAGGCATGCTTCAATATCTATCTGGAGTGTTCGTTCAATATATCGCTGAGTCTTTTTATCTGCTCTGAAATCTGAAAATTTCTTATAGGAAGAAGCAGCCTCTTTTAAATCCTGAGTATATTCCGAGATCAAAGAGATTAATCTGTCTGTAATTTCCTTATCTATCATCTTGCTGCCTGTAGAATCCTATTCTTTAATGCCTTCATATAATTATTATGTCTGTATATAAAATCAAAATACTTTCTCCTTGCATCCACCTCATAAGCAAATCTAACCTTTGGAATTTTATCTATAAGAACCTTTCCATATTTACGAATCTGATGTTCAAGTACCGGATCGGCAAAACCCAATAAAACCACATCTACCCGTTTTTTAAAAAGCATATCGAGGTCAGACATTATTCTTAATTGCAGGTCCACAGGTTTATATGGATTAATCCCTGATTTTAGAAGAATTGCAATATCAATGTCGCTGGTTGTTTTTTCTTTTCGAGCAGCTACAGAACCAAAAAGATAAACAGCAGTAACCTCCTCGACATCTTCAAAATAATCCTTTATCTGATTCAGCAGTGTAGTTTTCATACGAAAATTATATCACATTATTGCAGATTCCTCAGATAGACCTCCGATGAAAGCGTAACGCTTTCGCTGGAGATTGTTGATGTGATGGTTATCTGTACACGCCTTACGGCGGTTGCGAGTGAACCGGAAGCATAGGTATATGAAAAGGTCAATGTTGTCACTTTTTCAGCTAAGGTATTTTCTGTTGCCGGAGGACATGACGTACCTTCACTACGAAGGATATTAGTACCGGATAATCTAAAACGAATTGCTGTATTATTGGTATCTGTAAAACAAAGTTCCGAAGCATTTGCAGTAGTTATATCCGCATCAATATTCCCATCTCCATCATTATCCCTACCAAGACTCCTGACATTCCTTATCTCCCTCGTCATCCTCTCCATTGCGATCCTTGCCTGATCCAACGCCTCTTTACGATTATCCGTTACAAAATATGCCTTAAAACCCGTTGACATGGCATCCGCCACAATAAAGGCAACAATGCCTATCAGCAACATAGTGATGACAAGCTCGATAAGGGTAAAGCCACCTTTCTCACGATGCACGATGCACGATGCATGATGCATGATACCCCCCTTTTGAGGGGTGTGTTCTTTATCCTGTATCGTGTATCCTGTATCTTGCATCATGTTAGTAATTCGTCACCAATGTAACAAGTTCGATAGAACCAATAGTTGCATTTGTAGCTGTTACCTTTATGCGTTTGTAATCCGTTGCAGATCCCGAGGCTGTGATACAAGGCGAGGTATTGTTAAGATCGCTGGATTGCACATAGCATACCTCAACACTTCTCGAATAAGTAACGCCGCTAACCGTTGTGTCCGGCACTCCATTATTATAATCATCCACATCATCGTAAGTTGCAGGATTGCCGGCAGTTTCACCGCCATCAGTTACCGATAAGTCAGAATATGGAGGCGAAGGGTTATTCTCATCCCATCTCTTTGTCTTTATCTCCTCCATCAATGCCTGTGCTACATTTGATCCACTAACCTGAAGTTCGGCATCAACGCCCTGCCTCGTCCCCTGACCGAGAACTATAAGAAGTGCAGGGATTGCAACGGCAACAACCACGATTATCATTACTATCTCGATAAGGGTGAAACCTCTGTCACGATGCACGATGCATGATGCACGATTCATAGCACAAAACCATTGTAAAATTCACAATTAACAATTATCATTTTAAATTTTTCCTGTATTTCCCCCATTTTCAATCATTGCTAACTGCTAATTTTGCAATGAGAAATTTGAATTTTATCCTGTATCCTGCTCATCAAAAGCTGACCCTTCCAGTACCTGCCTCTATAGTGATGCTTTGAGAAATAGAGGAAAGGGTGAGTGTTACAATCTGTGTTGCAAGATCATTACCTGTGCCGTCAACGGGTTTACCGAGGGAATTAAAATATATTGTAGGTGTGGCACTGAATGCTACACCCGAATAGTTACTGCATCTACCGGCACTGAAATCTACTTCAAAGTTTCCGCCATTATCCGAGCATGTATCTCCCGAACTTGTTGCAGGATCTGCAGTATTGTTGTTCTCAAATATCCTGTAGCTATTGCCGGAAATGAAAAAAATCCCGCATCTTTGTTGTGTGGATATTGCAAGTTTTTGTGCATATCTTATATCGGCAGCAACCTTCTTTGCTGCACTGCTGAGTTTTATCGAATCGAATGGATTTCTTATAACAACTACAACAGCTAATATAGCTATAATTACCATTACCATTATCGTTTCGATGAGGGTAAAGCCTCTCCCACGATGCATGATGCACGATGCACGATGCACAATGCTTTTATCCTGTATCCTGTATCTTGAATCTTGCATCATGTTAATTTATTTCCCCATATTTACACTCATTCTATCATAAGTAAATAGGTTCTTTCTCAAACCACCAACTGACCCCTCCTTTTCTCCTCGGCGAATCCGCCGGGACGGAAACTAAGGACGGGAACTAATTTTATGGCTACTTTTTTGCAACCCATTGCTTTCCGCATAGTTATTTTTTTATAATTAAATATCGGATGTTAGCGACTTTTTCATCCCTGAACAAATACTTCTTGTCATAATACCAAAATTTTCTGAGAATTCTGTCCGGTTATACACTTATTACATTGTATTTATTCCTATTGTTATAACCACATTTTACAACTCAAAACATTGTAGTAAATAACAATATCCGGTTGTTATAGTGTGTATTATGCGAAAAAAGAAGCTGACACCGAGCAGAGAAATCGGTGAGAAAATCAAGAAACTCAGGAGGGAACGCAGGATTTCTCAGGAGGAACTTGCAGAGATATTGGGCGTTACCTATCAGCAGGTTCAGAGATATGAAAACGGGACAAACCGGCTCAACGTCGAGAATATACAGGCAGTCGCAGCCGCATTGTCGGTTCCCGTGACTTATTTTTTTAATCTCGATACTCCGCTCATGCTTGCAGAGGAAAGATCACCATATTTGCCGGGCGAGGAGGGCATACTTCTCAAATATTTTAGAAAGATCAAAAATACGACCGCTAAAAATATCGTTATTCAAGTTGCAAAGCTGGCAAGTAAAAAATAGATTCAATGCCTTTTATGTTTTACCGCCATTTCTATCGAACGGACAAGCAGATCGGGTCTACAGGGCTTTATTAAAAAATCAAATGCCCCTTTAGCCATCGCACTTATAGCAGTATCCGGTTCTGCATGAGCGGTCATCAGGATTACCGGAACGTCAGTATTAAGTGACCGGATTTCTTCGAGGAGTTCGATCCCGGAGATCCCGGGCATCCTGATATCGGACAGGACAACATCAACCCCGCTGCCGTTTTCCTTTAATTTGGTTATCGCATCCTTAGCATTTGCGAAGTTGATGGTAGAATACCCGAATTCCCTTAATAATTCAGCGGTGGATTCAAGGACGGCGATGTCGTCGTCAACGATAAGTATCACAGCATTATTTGACCGTTCCATAAATACCCCCTTCGGTTATTCCGGGCTCGAGATCCTACACTTCCCTCCCTTGCCCCAATTTTTAGATTGTTCTTTTTATACACTTTTAACATCGTATTTGTCAATGAAAAAATGCAACGTAAAGGTAACCATGCAGTGAAAGGTCGAAAATCATAACCCCTCCTAACCTCCCCTTAGCTTAAGGGGAGGAATTAGAACCCCCTCTTAAGTTAAGAGGGGGCAGGGGAGAGTTATGTTCCCACCCTTCAGTGAAGGATTGCAACTGAAAAATATTGACAATTCTAAAGTTCAATTTTATAATTGTCATATGTACGTCAGGCGATTGCTCTCGGATGTATTAAAAGATGCAGGCAGACATTTTCCGGCTGTATTGATTACCGGGCCAAGACAGGCGGGAAAAACCACCTTTTTGCTTCACGAGATGAAAGGGAAAGCCGATTATGTGAGTTTTGACGATCCGATGGAAAGGGGTTTTGCAATAAGCGATCCGTACGGGTTTTTAAACCGTTTTGAGAAACGTCCTGCTATTTTGGACGAGGTTCAATATGTGCCGGAAATCCTTCCTTATTTAAAGATGAGGATAGACAAAGAGAGGAGAAAAAACGGGAAATGGTTGCTGACGGGCTCACAGCAATTTCAACTGATGAAGAATATAACCGAATCACTTGCAGGCAGAATCGCTATTATCGAACTCCTTCCTTTCAGTTGTCTTGAGCATAAAGGCACAGCGACTGACGTTCTTGAAAATTCCATATGGAACGGGGGATATCCGGAGCCTTCCCTGTATCCTGCAAAGAGAAGCCTCTGGATCGGTTCATATATACAGACTTATATTGAAAGGGATGTCCGGCAGCTCCAGAACATAAAGGATCTAAGGGTATTTGAGGCATTTATCGGATTAATGGCAGCCTACCACGGAAAGGAATTCAACACCGCTGCATTGTCGAGGGAGGTAGGGGTTTCTCTTCCCACAATCAAGTCATGGGCAGGGATTCTCGAGGCATCGTATCTATGCTATTTCCTGCAGCCGTATTTCAGGAATTATGGAAAAAGGATTATAAAGATGCCTAAATTATATTTCATTGACCCTGCTATTGTTTGTGCTATTACAAAGCAGCCAGATGCTCAGTCAGCTATCACAGGAGCCATGGGTGGAGCGATATTTGAAGGTCTGATAATCAGCGAGGCAGTTAAGGTTTTTACAATGAGGGGCAAAAAGCCGGATATATTTTTCTGGCGTTCCCATGATGGGCTGGAAGTAGACCTTATTATCAGAATAGGGACCAAACTTTATCCTGTCGAGATCAAGTTGACTTCAACACCTACAAACAGACATCTTGAACCGCTAAATAAATTTAAGAATATTGCCGGCAAAGATGCATCGGAAACAGGCTTGCTCGTATGCCGTGTAAACAGATCAATACCCATGCCGTCGAATAATCTTGCGATTCCATGGAACCATTTCCCTGACTGGTTGTTATCGAAAATAACAGGAGCAAAATAGCTCGAAACAACACAGTGCATTTCCGATATTTCCTGCTTTTCAGGGGAGTCCTTCATGAAATCATGAATGTAGAAAATGTACCATTTTTTCGTTTATTTATGGTTACCCTATTCACCTGCATCAGAGAAGTTGTCTTTAGTTGTAGTTTGTGCCATAGCCTTAGTCGCTGACCAACATCCGGTGGTTCCAGAGTAACTAAGCATAGTGCCTTCCATATACGTTCCTGAAGAATCAATTGTTCCTGTATAAGTCGTACCAACACTATAAGACAACGTAACCTGGTTGCCATTTAAAGTCCATGTCCCATCGGAACCCTGGCTATTATCAAAATATTTTCCTGAAAAATTAATTGTTTCCGGGCTATGATCATATGTACCATGGATACTATCAAATGTACCGTCATTATAAATATCCCATTCTGCAGATCCGGTGACACCGTCACATTTCCAATCAAATGTTAAATCCCAGGTGCCGACAATACTGCTCGTGGTTGTTGTAACAGTAAATGCAAAACTATCGGAATCGAGGAGGTTATAACCCGTATCATATATACCAACCCAATAATAGTAAGTTCCTATTGAAGCGGAAGATGGAATATTCATATACATATTATTCGCAGATAGCGTTCCTCCACCTGATAGGGTTAGAGATTTTGAAATTAAATACTTCCATGTACCATCTGGCATTACAAGATAGATGTATGTATAGAATGAATAGCTGGAACTGGTGTTGTTTGTGATAGAAATAGAGAATGGTCCTAATTTACTGCCTTTAGAAACAGTGGTGGTATCAGAGAAGTTGTCTTTAGTTGTAGTTTGTGCCATAGCCTTAGTCGCTGACCAACATCCGGTGGTTCCAGAGTAACTAAGCATAGTGCCTTCCATATACGTTCCTGAAGAATCAATTGTTCCTGTATAAGTCGTACCAACCATATGTTATATAAAGTTGATAGTATTCTATTTTCTGTTCTCCTGTAATACTCGATAGATTTCTACAAGTATACGAACAACCTGTTTTATCCAAACTCCACATATATTGTTCTTCTTTATCCGGTTTTGTCGGAGGATCCCATGTTGAAATTCCGTTAAATATTTCATGCGAACTGATTGATTTGACGTATGCTGTTTTGTTATTGACTACAGGACACCAGCTTGAAGATGTAACACTTCCATAGCCGAGATATTTGGCAAGGTAATTTCCATAATACTCGATAATCAGAGAAGAACCACCTTCAATTGCACTCTGGATTGCATTAAGCACGATTGTTGAATTGTATCCAGTGGGTTCTGAGCCTGTACGGAAGTAAATGACTTTGTAAGAGCTTACGCTTAGACCCGTTATGGTTGAGCTATCCGCAAGGTCATATTGATAGCCATTCTGCATTAGAAAATCAGTTACTTTAGTTTCTTCCGAATCCAAAGATGATGCATTTCGTGTTAAAACCAGGATTTTGCCTGTGCTGCTGGTTGTGCTTGCCCCCCCATGGGCTACAAACCTATCGGTGAGACTCGCAAAAGATGTAGATGCAAAAAGAAGTAAAAAGATTACGAGAAAAACTATCCCTTTACTATTAAACATAAACAATACCTCCTTTGATTTTTATGTTTCCAGTTTTTAGTTTTCGGTTTCCAGTTTTCAGAATTTTTTAACCGAAAACGGGAAACTTTATAATATTAATGTTGTTTGACAAAAAAACTCCTCTATGGTTAAATTTGTTTATAGCAAAATAGATTCGATATTGAGGTGACTTATGAAGAATAAAAAAGCAGAAGCAAAAAAACTCTTGCATGAACTTCGTGAAAGCATATCCAAAAGGACTTCTCCTTTTACCGGAATGAGTGAAGAAGAAGTCATCAAACACCTGCGGAAGATTAGAAAGAAGCTTTGGGAGAGCAAATTTGCGGCTCGTACTTGATGCCAACGAATATATCTTCGGTTTAGGATTTATCAGAAAGGAAAGCTGCGAATCTATACTGGAATTCCTCACAGATAATTTCTCATCAAATTCTATCAGTATATGTCGGACTATTGTTGAAGAAGTGAGGTCAAACTTATTGCCCAAAGAATTCCATACCTTTATCCGATTAATCAATCTCTTTACGACTATTGATGAAGATTTTCTTGTCCCATTTGAACGTGGCTTCAAATATGAAGCAATGGGGCTTAAGGAAGCCGATGCTCTTATTGCCGCATACACCGAATGGGTCGGGGCCGATGCACTTGTAACGGAGAACAGACATTTCTTAGGCCGAAATCCGAATCTGCCTTTCAAAATTCTTAATGCAGAAAGTTGTTTAAAGTTCATCACCCCATAGTACCGACAGAATCTCAAAGACAACACAACTTTGAGAGAGGGAAGGGGCAATACCATAATCATGTTTCTGAAGGAGAGAAGGAAAGGAGATTGCAAATGCTTGAAACTCCGGAGAAGATTCGGGAACTACAGAGGAAACTATACCAGAAGGCCAAACAGGAAAAGGAATTTAGATTCTATCTTCTTTATGACAAAGTATATAGGATGGACATCCTGAGCCATGCATATAGACTTGT
>JACQXD010000235.1 GCA_016208875.1 Nitrospirota bacterium | reverse complement strand
TTGCGTCGTAACTGTATGTTAGCTTTTCAAGGATTGAATTCAATGGATTCAAGGATTCAATATTCAGAAGATGGCTGACAGTGTCATACGAATAATTCGTGGTTACACCATTCGGCAAGATCAAAGATGTTCTCCTCCCTAATGCATCGTAACTGATTTGGGCAGGGGCAAGCCCTGCCCCTACAATAGATGTCAACCTGCTATTTGCATCATATGAATAATTCACACTTGGCTGTCCAGCTACTGTCATCTTTGTCCTTCTGCCAATCACATCATATTCATAATTTATCACACCACGCGGCGTTATCTCACGAACGACTTTATCCGCCGCTCCCCTGCCGCAGCCTGTACTGCAACTTGTATCGGAATATACATAGCCTATCGGCCCGGAGATCGAGTCCTTAATATAATCCAACCTCCCTACTGCATCATAAGTGTAATCCACATAGGAGTTATCGGCATAGCTCGCTTTTGAAATCCTATTAAGTGCATCATATGTATAATTCGTTGTCTGCCCTTTTCTATCTGTTATTGATGTGAGATTATCATTTAAGTCATAAGAATATGTCTCTGTATTTCCCAATTGATCCGTCATGCTTGCTACCTTGTCTTTGTTATTGTAAGTATAGCTAATCACCTGATTTTTTGCATCTATAACAGATGTGAGATTGCCGTTTAAATCGTATGTAAACTTTGTTATCCCATTCAAGGCATCCGTTACCTCTGTGATTTTGTTCATATTGTCATATGTATAACTTGTCTCCTTACCTTCCGGGTTTGTCGTCTTTATCAACAGCGATGTATAATAATCATATTCCATCTGTGCTGAGTTCCCGAGCGGATCGGTTGTCTTTATAAGATTTCCAAATTGATCGTATTCGAAAGTGGATGTGTTGTTTAGGGCATCGGTAACCGATGTTGGCTGGCCGTAAGAATTGTACGAAATGCTGATAGCTGATTGCTGAGGGCTGATAGCTTTTACCAAATTCCCTTTTTCATCATAACTCATCGTTGTTACATTACCCATCGCATCCGTTATCTTTGTCGGCTTGTTTGGTCAAAAAACATGGGAAGTGTCCCTATGTTTTTCCCGATAAATAAAATAGAGGAGGAATTGTGAATAATGAAGATTTGACCCCATCTATGTATCTATGTACATCTCTTTGTCGGTTTGTTCATTATTGTCACCAGAAATATGACCAGAAATATGGGATGTGTCCCTATTTAATTCTTACGGACGGTTCTCTTTATTTCCTTTTCCTACCATTTCGCTCCTTTTATCATTTAAATAGAACCGTCCCCTTTATTCCCTTTATTCCCTTATTCTTTATTTGTTCTCATGAGGTTTTTGCCCCTCCGGCTTCATGTCTAAGAGATCGGTCGTACCACTTTGAGTTGTTGCCTCCTGTTGGTCGGAGAGAGAATAATCTTTGTGTTTCTTGGGCGGCTGCCATAGAGCATAAAATGCAAGGATTATTAATACTATCGCTGCTGATATCAAAATAATATCTTTGGCCATAAACACAAAGATAATGGCTACAATGAGAAGTGATATGGAAGCAAGCACTACAAAAAAAGTTCTCATGTACTATCCACTGGTGATTCCCTATTCTTAAAAACTTTCCAATTTAAAAAGACTCCAACAGCGCCGCCTAAGGCGGAGCATACTATTGAGTACACCCCAAGAATTTTGAAGAGCCAAAAGGTTGCTTCAAAAGGATTGCCTCCAGCGGGATACCGTATGGTTATTTCAAGAAAAGATATAGCATAACTTACGATAATTAGCATTGAACCGAAAACGACTCCGACAAATCTCTTTTCCTTAATAACAACAACCAAAACTACCCCAAACAGAAATGGAAAAATAAGGTAAATCATTTTTCCTACCCAGTCACTAAACTGGATATTCAGTATGCGGAAAAATTCTATTACAACATATTCTACTGACCAATAGAAAAATCCGGATAGAATAGTTAGAGTTATTTTTCGTCTCAAGTTTCGTTTCACTACGTATTGGCCTTCTACTGAGCGTTGCTTAAGCATTCATTGAGTCTGTCCTGCATTTGTGTATAGCAATTGTCATCCGGGTTCTGGCACTTATTAAAAGAACGAGATGTACCTCTGAGACAATACCTATACTCCAAACCAGCTTGCAGATAACACTGCGATCTTGTTTTCTTAGGACTCGGCCTCGGTGGATTCTTAATAACAGGTTGTGTTGGCGAAGGCGGTGGCAACGGTGTAGATGGAGACGGATACGTTATAGTAGGATGACATCCTCCAATACATGACAACAGTCCAAAAGGATCATAAAGATTAACGGGGTCATTGTGGACCCTGACATACCAATTCATATCTCCCCCGCCGAATTGCAAGGGGTCGGGAGAGATGTAACGGTGCAACTCGGGGCTGTAATAACGAAAACGTTCATATAATAAACCAGTGCCATCGTTTTCCCTTCCTGCGAACTGAAAAGGATTGTCGGATTGCTCTCCAATAGTTTCAACATCACCAAAAGGCGAATATTTGTATTGCGTTTTAATTGTGCCGTTTTCATCTGTAAGAGCAATCACGCTTCCTAATGCATCCTGTTGGTAATAACGAACTGAACCATCAGATTTTATCCGAGCAAGAGGTTCGTCGATATTTAGAGAACGAATATAATTTGCGGTCACCGTTCCATTTTCGATTTCTTGAATTATGTCTAACCCATCATAGAGATAGTTTATTGTTTTACCATTTATTGTTTTTTCTATCCTTCTTCCTAATGCATCATATTTGAAAGAAGCTGTCATTGATTGGCATTTATCGTCATATCCATTGATAGCAGTTAATTGGTTTCGTGCATTCCATGTATAATTAGTTATCCCGCAGGAGCGGGTTAATGTTAAAAGATTACCATTGTTATCGTATGTCAAAGGATAACCGTTAAATGTCGTCATTTGATTTGCATTGTTATAAGTTGCAGACAACGCACTCGGCAGCTTCGGTGCAACATTC
>JACQXD010000234.1 GCA_016208875.1 Nitrospirota bacterium | reverse complement strand
TGATAGCCGGTCTGGAGAGCCGATATGAGACCGATATGAAAAAAGCCTCACTAAGAATAGACCGGTTAACTGCAGGGAAAGCAGAGGTTGGGAATGAAAAAATAAATGAAAATGCCTCTCTAAAAAATGAGATAGCGTTATTAAATTCATTACTGGATGAAAAGAAAAAAGAAGGAGATAGGTTACAAAATGGTGGACAGGGGAAATTTGATGGTATTTCCGGAAAAGAGAGAGATACTCATGGCAATCTTTATTATTACCTCTCTTTATTGCTTGCAATTTTTATTATTGTTATAACGGGTCTGTGGCTGTATACCGGTATCGAGGTCGAAAAACTTTACTCGGAAACGGACGAAGTGAATATGGAACTGCAGCAAAAGGCAATTCCTCCGCCCCCCGTGCCTGCTGCCATATCTGCAGGTGAAGATATATTGAATGCAATGGAAAAATCTCCGGAATTGGCCTCGGTCATCAGTGGGATTTTAGCAGAAGTCCCAGAGGATGTGCGAATATCCTCGATCGAGTTGTCGGAGATTCGAGGAGGAAAGAATGGAAAGATTATAAATGAGATCAATATAAAGGGTTTTTCAACCACAGAACCGGAAATTGCAGATATTGTATCAACCCTAAAGGCATCACGCCGTTTCTATGATATAGAGATAGCCTCCTCTCAGAAAACTGGGAAAAACATCTTTTTTGAACTAAAGGCAAAGTTGCGATAAATAGCAGACCTCAAATTTATCTTGACATTTTAAGCATTCACAGCTATATTTTTAAAGTAGAACTTTAGGTAGGAGGATAACTTATGTCAATTGTTGGTTATTGCATAATGATCGGTATTCTTGCATTTTCGATCGGCTTACTGCTGTTATTTGTCCCGGATGCTTTAAAGAAGTTCAACGAATTCACCGCTAAGATGATAGCGAGGATTGATGTGGTCACTTTTAAGTATAGGATCGGGTTCGGAGTTTCGCTCTTGATAGCCGCAGCATTCCTGTTCTTCATGGCATATTACTTCTCAAAGAGGTATTAATGTCAGGTCTGTTTCGACCTGCTCCTGTGGGGGTGGATCTGGGCAGCGGTTCTGTAAAGGTCATACGGCTTAAAGATAAAAAAATCTTATTGGCTGCATTTATGGATATTCCATCCTCCGAGAGGGAAGACGAAGGTTTTTTTATAGACAGGTTACGCAATTTTTTCAGGGAGATGAATATCACGGGGAGGGCGGCTGCGGTTCATATACCCGGGATGCTCTCTTTCATTAGGACAATCAATCTGCCGCCAATGCCGAAGACCGAATTAAAAGAGGCCGTCAGATGGGAGGTAAAAAGACAGTTGCCCTATCCTGTCGAAGATGCTGTCTATGACTATGTTGCAGCGGAGGTTCCGGAGGGCATTGTTGTTACATTTGCCTCTGCCGAAAAGAAGAATATCCAGCGTCATATATCTCCCCTCAAAGAGGCCGGACTCAATGTTATCTCGGTTGACGTAAATTCACTCTGTTTGATAAGGGCGCTCCCTGTGCGGGGCAGCGGCAATGTCGTAGTGATCGATATAGGAGCAAAAAATATGGAGATAGATATAATAAAGTCGGGTGCCCTGCGACTGACAAGGACTGTTGAGATGGGCGGAGAACATATAAAGACATGGTTGATCGGTGAAGGGATTTCGGAAACCGAGGCCGAAGACATATTGATGAAAGGAACCGCAGATAAGATGAACGATGTATTAAATCAGTTCCTGAGAGAGATATTAAGGTCGACAGACTATTATAAGGCAACATTTAAAGAGAAGACATTCTCCGAGGTAATCCTGACAGGAGGTGTTGCGATCAATAGCGGTGTAAAGGATTATTTTTCTCATATGTTCGACATACCGGTAAGCGTTCCGAATCCATTCGACAGTTTTGTTATGAAGGATGAGACATTGAGACCTCTTGGACCAAGATTCTCCGCAGCAATCGGCCTTGCAAGGAGGAGTTCTTGAAAGAAACACTGAACCTTTTGCCGGTGGAAGTCAAAGCCGGGCTGCCAAAGATGGGAAAGTTCTATTATCTCTTTCTCGGTCTTTCAGCCTATATAGTCCTGATGACGGGTCTATGGTCCTATAAGTTTATAGCGGTAAAAAGACTCGATGCAGAAACAAATAAATTGAATAAACAAAAAATGGAACTGCAGCAAAAGATATTGCCTCCATCTCCTGTGGTTGTTGTTCCATCAGTGGAAAAAGGGATATCGGAGGCAGTAGAAAAAGCACCTCAATGGAGTCTTATAATAAGCGATCTCTCGATCATCGTACCCGAAAATATCTGGTTATCTTCTATCGAATCAAAAGAAGACAAAGGTATAAGGCAGATGAATATAAAGGGTTTTTCAAAAACGCAACTCGAAGTTGCAAACTTGATATCCTCACTCGAGTCATCACGACATTTCTATGATGTCCAGATAGTCTTTGCCCAGAAAGGCGAAAAGGACGTCACTTTCGAACTAAAGGCCAGGCTTAAATGGACATAAAAACTATCAGAAACAGGATCAAAGGTCTTTCACAAAGAGAGAAGATAATCTCTGCAGCAACGATTACGGCGGCAGTCGTTATTTTTTTTCATATGATACTTTATTCGCCTGCCGCCCAAAAGTTAAGGTTAAAGCAGCAATCACTCCAGAATCTCAAGAGAGAGATCGAGGCGATTACCGTAACATTGTCGTCACAGGCCGTTCCCCGGAAAGAACATATTCCCGAAAAAATATCTCTCCCGGAAGCAGATGACCTGTCGGGGATGCTGGCAGGTATAAGCCGCGAGGCAACCAGGGCAAATGTTGATTTCATATCCATCGCACCCGAGGCATTTGAGCATAAAAATAATTTTATAGAGTTGCGGGTGAAGATGGAGATGAAGGTCAGATTCAGAGAGCTTTATGATTTTCTTCGGATCATCGAAACGAAACATAAGCTCTTTTTGATCCAGGATCTGAAATTCGAGACAAACAATACACTATATCCTTCAGGTGTTGCCCTATTGAAGGCAGTAACGTATCTTAAGAAGAAACAATGAAACACACATGTCTCATAGAGACACAAAGAACAATGAAAATCTCCCCTAACCCCTCTTTTCCTAAGAGGGGAATTCCTCCCTTTGGCAAAGGGAGGTTAGGAGAGAATTTCAGGTGAAAAAAAGCTCAAAGTTCAAAGTTCAAAGTTCAAAAAGCAAAAATCATTTGTTATTTGTCATTTTTTTACTGTTCACTGTTCACTGTTCACTGTTGTATGCCGAGAGTCTTTCGGACATAAAGATCAATGCATTACAATTACCTGTAAAAACGATAGAAGAAAAGTGGGGCAAAGACCCGTTTATCAGACAGGAAGAGCCGGTTAAAAAAGAGAGACCGATAACATTAAAGAAAGAGCTTCCGTTGGATTTAAAAGTTGCCGGCATAATATCCGACGGAAAAAAGGCACTTGCCATAATAAACGGCGGATTCTATAGGAAACGAGAACGGGTAAAAGACTTTTTGATAGTAGATATAGCAAAAGATACGATCGTGCTTGAAAAAAACGGTAAAAGGTTTTCTCTCGGTATAGAAAAATTCGCCATCGAAGGAAACAGGTAATGTCAAAAGTTCTATGAAAAAGACATCTGTAACATATGGAGATATAAGGGAAACCCTCCCCCTTGAGGGGGGAGGGCAAGGGTGGGGGTGAAAGTATGAGCGGCATAG